>JAEDMI010000181.1 GCA_016303085.1 Acetatifactor sp. | reverse complement strand
CATGAATAAGCGGCTGGTATTCCGAAGCAAGGGAAATACCGGAAAATCCATGGCACGCTACTATATGCTTGCCGTTCCCCAGCTTTTGCTGCAGCTGCTGTTGACCCACGGCGCATTTTTGTTGTTTGGAATCGGGGAAGAAAAAACAGGCTTAAGAGCTCTTGTCTATGCAGTGGTTATGACAGTGCTGTTTGTGGTAAGCTTTGTGATTCAGCAGCGCTGGGTATTTCGGACGCAGCAGACACTCCGGGAGGTTGACTAAAGATTATGAAAAAAAATATTTTTTTGATGGTACTCAGACGATTTCTTCTGGTACTGTTTACCATGGTGGTTCTGCTGGTGACCGGCTTATGTATGATACTGGCAATGGTTTTCCGCGGACCCTCCGAGGCGGCGCGGGATGTTTTGACCATGTCACTGACCGAGGCCAGTGCAACTAAATGGGTGCCGGGGTTATTTTTGGGAGATGAGCTTGTGGCTCAGATTCGGACAAAGGTTTCGGCGGAACTGCCCGATGACGTGACAGATACTACTAAAATCACAATCCAAAAGGATTCCGTGGTATCGTTTGATGACGAGTGGCGGGATTATCCCGACGGTATCCGTATTGAGAGCGTATCGGGAGATACCTACAATGCTTATGTGATGATTATCCGGGACCCGTCCAGAGTTTATATGGCGACCTCCTCCGACAATTTTTCCAAATCGGTTCCCGGTACCCGCATCAACAAGCAGATTGAAACGGAAGGTGCCGCTGCGGCAATCAACGCAGGTGCATTTTTCGACAACGGTACTGCAAGCCCGGAGGTTGGAAGCGTGCCCTGCGGTCTGGTATTCGCAGGCGGCAGATGTGTCTGGGATGACGGTACTACTTACAACGGTTTTGCCGGATTTAACGGGGACGATATTCTGGTTGTGGCAAAGTCCATGACAAAAAGTCAGGCTGAAGAGTTGGGCATAAGAGACGGATGCTGTTTCGGACCTGTCCTGATTATGAACGGCGTCGTGAACGAGGAGGCATACAACAGCAACTCCGGTTACAACCCCCGCACCTGTATCGGACAACGCGAGGACGGCGCAGTTATCTTTTTATGTGTAGACGGGCGGCAGGCGGGCAGCCTGGGAGCCACCTATGCAGATATTATTGACATTCTCGTGGAAAACAATGCCGTAAATGCCTGCAACCTGGACGGCGGCTCTTCCACCATTATGCTGTACCGCGATACCTACGGAAGATACGGCGAAGCGGGAACGGTACAAATGATTAACAACTACTCGCTTCTGCAACAGGAGCCGAGAAAGATGCCGACCTTCTATATGGTTCGTCCGGCAGATGAGGGATAAAGCAATGCGTAAGGGAAAAATTTTTTATTCCATTTATTTTACATTTATTATTTTGTTCTTTGCGGGCATGGCCTGGGTTCTGGTTTGGCTTCACGGCTGGCTGAAGGACTATGAAGCATCCCAGCCCACAGCAAAATGCAATGAAATTGTTGCAGAGCTGTTTACAAATCCCGATTGGGGAAAAATCTATGACCTTGCGGGAATGGAAGACACCATTTTCGAGGGCAGGGATGCATACATTTCTTATATGTCAGATAAAGTGGGAAGCGCCGAACTGACTTGCTCCGAAACCTCTGCCGGGCTGTCCGGCAACAAAAAATATTTCATCAAGCTCGGCGAAGAAAAGTTGTTGTCATTCACTCTGGTAGGCAGCGAAAATTCGGAAAGAGGCATCACGGAATGGAGTCTTGGCGAGATTTCATTGATCCTGAACAGAGGACAAAGTGTGCGTATCTTAAAAAAACAGGGTCACACTGTCTATATAAACGGCGTGAAACTGGATGAGGAATATACAGTGCAGCGAATCTCAACACAGGCAGAAAATTACCTGCCTGATGAAGTATACGGGCCCCGTTATGAACTACAGGTTGTAGATGGTCTGCTGCTGTCTCCCCGGGTTTCCATCACAGGCGAATCCGGAACAGAACTGGAGATTACCTTTGACAATGAAAAGGCTGTCTACACGGAACAGACGGAAATTCCCGTAATCGAAGACGACGAGAAAACGGCTGCCATTGAAATTGCGGAAGGCTACTGTGAATATATGATTGGCGCCACGAACAGTCTGTCCTCCTTCTTTGACTCCGACACGAATATTTACAGAACCATCCGCCAAAACGAGAGTTGGATGCAGCAGAGCTATGCCAATTACCGTTTTGAGGATGAAAACATAAGCGATTACTTCCGCTATACCGACGAACTTTTTTCCGCCAGAATCTCTCTCTCTCTGAATGTAACCCGTAATAACGGTACCATAAAGAAATATACACTGGATTCCAATTTCTTTTTCCGGAAACAGAAAAACGGAGGGTATCTGGCAGTTGAGATGACTAATCTGGATATTCAGCAGCCTATATCGGAAGTACGGCTGATATACCGGAATGATTCGGAAACATTACAGGACGAATTTGTCAAAGCTGACAGCAAAAAGCTTACAACACCGCTTGTCACGGTACCGGAGGGAGAGAGCTTCTCCGGCTGGGCAAAGGAAATCACCGATGAAGCCGGCAGAACTTCCAGAGTACTGTTATTTGTGCCTGATGAAAACGGAGAAATTGCTCTTCCCGACGGATATGTACTGGAACCGATGATTCTATATCCTGTATTCGAGGATATGAATACAGAAGACAAAGGAGAATAAACAATGATGAATATACTAAGCCAGCTGGCAGAAAACTTTGATTTGCCGATTCTGGAATGGATTGCCGCAAATATGAGATGTGCTTTTCTCGACGCGGTAATGCCGGTTATCACTCTGTTGGGCAATGCCGGCATATTCTGGATTCTGTCAGCCATTGTATTAATATGTATTCCAAAATACCGAAAAACCGGATTTGCCATGGGCGCCGCATTACTGATTGGTCTGTTGGTATGCAACGTAACCTTAAAACCATTGATTGCCAGACCCAGACCTTATGACTATCAGCTGGAGCATTTTGGCAGAACCATCTCCCTGCTGATTGCAGCTCCCCATGATTTTTCCTTCCCTTCAGGACATACACTGGCTTCCTTTGAGGCGGCAACCGTCCTGATGCTGAACAACAGGAAGCTGGGAATTCCCGCCACAATCCTGGCAGCATTGATTGCCTTTTCAAGACTGTACTTATACGTTCATTATCCCACAGATGTCATATGCGCTTTGATAATGGGTATCGCATTCGGATTTCTGGGAAATCTGTTGGTGAAGAAAATTACTCAGAAAATTGCTCACCAATCCTAAAACAGAAAAGACAGCAGTATCCGTGACTGAAAGTCACCATTACTGCTGTCTTTTTATTACCACCAAATCAGATATACCAGCGTCAGTGCCAGTCCGATGCCAAACAATAACAGTCCGAAAGAGAGGCTTCCTCCGATTATACGGTTGCTCTCCTTAAACTCATCGTTCTTTACTGCCAGCAGATGGCTGTAATCCTTATGGTTCGGATGCTCCCTGCTCCAGGTATGATTTCCCAGCACCTCAAATCCATTCATTATTCTGCCGAGCAGCGCTGTTAATACATTTCCCTCTGTCCGCTCGTGGGGAAGAGGACTGTCATGATACACTGTCTTACGCAGCAGAACCACCGCTGTGTCTGTAAAGCTGTCAAGAATCCTGCAAAGGACACCGAACAGTGTAGGCAAAATGGTCAAAAGCAAGGGTCTGTACAAAAGATTTTCCAAATCCAGCCGGCGGGGCCAGGCATTTATATATACAGCTCCGTTGCCTTCCTGCTTCTTCAGCAGAACTTTACGTATAAACAGCAGATATACTGCCGCACCAATACAAACGGAAATGAATGCACCCTGCAAATTACCAAGACTGAAATAGGACACAGGATGTCCGAATTCCCGCAGATTCATGAAGGACTGTCCCAGCTCTGCCGCTCTGTCCATGATTCCGTGAGGGAACAAACCCCATACAAGCAATATCAGTGCACTTCCGGTCAATGCGAAGCCGCTGGCCTTATTCATGTATTTCTTTTGCCCGTCGTAGGACTTTTGAAGTTCCTCATCCCGATTCTTTTCTACAAAGATTGCCACAAACAGCTTCGTCATATAGGCCACTGTCAGGCCGCCGGAAAACAGAAACCCCCACTCCACGGCTGTCATGATTCTTCCTCCGCCGTACTCCACAATCGCCTCATGAAGCAGGGTCTTGCTGACATAGCCGCCAAACAATGGGATACCCCCGATAGTCAGCGCACCTACAAGAAAGATACCGGCAAGCAAAGGCTTTTTTCTACCGTAGCCACGAATCTGATTTAAATCCAGAGCATGGACATTCATGTAAATAACCCCTGCTGCCATGAAAAGTACCAGCTTAATCAGGGAATGGTTCACCATATGGAGCAACGTTCCGTGCACAGCCAAAGCGTTCTCCTCCCCCAACAGCCCCTGCATACCGATACCCACCATGATAAAACCGATTTGAGACATGGATGAGCAGGCAAGAGTTCGCTTCAAATCAACAGAGAATACCGCCAACAAAGCACCGCCCAGCATGGTGACAACCCCCAGGCCTAACACTATCTTTCCCCATGCCGCATCATGCAAAAACAGCCCACAGCTCAAAATCAGAGTACCGTAAATACCTGTTTTTGTCAGAATGCCGGACAATAGCGCCGATGCCGGAGCAGGAGCCACGGGATGAGCCTTAGGCAGCCAGATATGCAGAGGAAAGGAACCTGCCTTTGCACCAAAGCCAAAGAGCATACAACCCCCGGCGATATAGAGAATTTTTTTATCAGAAAAAGCCGCTGCCGCATCGTAGAGTTCACTGATTGTTACTGTTCCCAAATTATGATACAGCAGGAAAATGCCCATGAGCATCACGAGACCTCCGATAACCGCTACGGCAAGATAGGTTTCCGCCGCCTGCAGAGAAGGTCTGTTCTCCTCCTGTGCCACCCAGACATAGGAGGTAAAGGACATTATCTCGAAGAAAATAAAGGTGGTATACAAATCCGCCGACAGGAACACGCCCATAGTAGCACCCAGTGTCAAAAACAGGAACAGATAGAACCGTCCTACATTTTCATGATACTTAAAATATTCCCCGGAGAGAAGAGTTGTC
>JAEDMI010000180.1 GCA_016303085.1 Acetatifactor sp. | reverse complement strand
CAATTACCCTTCTTTTCAGGCTGCCATCCAGAATCTCGTACATATTCTCGGGGTTTATCTCATTCATGAAGGAGCCTTCAAAGCCATAGTAGCAGTATACTCTGCCATCATCATCCACCAGTACACCCACATCATTATAAATGCCGTCATCCCCCTCGTTTCCGGGGGTATATTTGTAGGTGGACAACAGTTCAAAGGGCCCCTCCGGGTGGTCGCTGACCGCCACACATCCCTTAGCGCCTACGATATACATATAAAGGTAGTACTTGCCATCCTTCTCCACACAGTCGGGAGCATACAGCTCATGATCTGTCCATGGAGCCTGAGCCTCATGATTTGCAGTATCCCTGGTCTGGAAACTTGTCCCGTGGCACTGCCAGTCATTCAGGTTGCTCAAGGATGCTGACCACACCTTCAGCTTGTAATCACAGAAAAAGGGGCATGCCACCCTGTCGTGGGAGCCGTACAAATAAACCCTATCTCCGAACACCCGGGGTTCCCCGTCCGGAATATATTCCCAAAGAGGTAAAATCGGATTTGCCATAGTTTGTCTCCTTACAATTTATTTATTTTTTTTAGAGCTTCTTCCATCTTGCGATTCTCGGCTTTTTCTTTTAAGAGTGTAACCCCCAGACTGATTAAAAAACATATCCCAAACGAAACGAAAAACCCTATCCAGGCTTCTATTTTATTCACGGGAAACCAGTCAAAAACCACCACAAATACAATAATCATCACGATTATTCCTGTCAACATACAGATTGCTCTTTTGACAACCGACATGTTTTTGATAAGGATATCCGTAAAAAATAAACTACGAATTAATGTAATTAGTGTTGCCATTCCCAATAACTGAAGAAGTGTGGAAAATCTTAAGCCTTCACCGCCCAGTGAAAACAATGGGGAAGCTTCCTTTGCATAATCGCCGATAGTCAGGCTAAATGCAATAAATATACATACCGTCATCCCATAAAGCATGAAAATCTGCCCCAGATAATCGAAAACAGTCTTTTTTTCTTCTATCATTTTATTCCCAGCCTCTTTCTCAGTTCATCCGCATACATTCTGGAAACCATAATCTGTTCACCGTTTTTCATGGTTACCCTGATTTTCCGGTTGATATCCGCCTTCAGACTTGCTATCATTTTCAGATTCATCAGGCAGGATTTGCTTGCCCTGAAGAAATTGCATTCCTCCAGTTGCTGCTCCAATTCGTACAGCTTCATCTCAGATTCGTAAACTCCCTCATCTGTATATACAAAGGTATTTCTTTCCACGGCTTCTATATACAGTACCTTGCTCAAATCCAGAAAATAAGTGGAGTTTTCCTTTCTTACCGTCAGCTGCATATCAAACATTCGGAGTATTGCCATCATTTTTTCAATTTCCGGGGTAAGGTGCCTACAACCTACTTTTATCTCAATATCCGGGTATGCCTCATCCACCTCAATCGATATTCTCATCCCTATTCCAACCCATTCTTCTTATAAGCAGCCAAAAACAACACCAATGCCACAATCATATTACACAAAACAATCAGAATTCCTCTGCCTTCTATCATATCATACTCCGGTCCATTCATAAACACCTGAATTTGCCGGGTATAAAAGAAATAGGCTACTTTTTCCAATGTTTTGTTAAACATGGCAAGCATGGGCAGAAAAGACAATACCAGCATTACCGGCATCACGACAGAGGTAGCCATCATCTGATTTCTTGCAAACATGCCGATGGCTGCTCCGACTATGATTGATACCATGTTTCCAAAGCCCATCGCACACATATAGATAAGCAGCTGTTTCCCCTGAAAGCCTGTGGAGAAGGCAATCACAGCAGCCCCAATCATGCAGAGAAGCCAGACATAGCTTCCCACTCCCAAAAGATACTGAACCGGCCTGACATCTGACATCATCAGCACTCTGAGCGTATTTTTCTCCTTCTCCTCCGCAATAATTGCTGCAGTCGCAATCAGCGGAGCCATTCCCATGTACATAGCCGAAAACATTTTTGCAAAGAAATATTCCGGCATGCCCTCCATGACAATCACCTTTTCCATGATAATCGTAATAATGGGGAACATAATAAACTGTATCAGAATTTCCTTATTTTTAAGGGTATCTGCCATCTGCTTTTTAAAAATAACGGTTGTTGTTTTCATATGAAATCTCCCTACTCTTCCATTTCCTGCAAAATTTCAAATTGTTTTGCAGAAATCCTATTTGTAAGAATGAGCCGGATTGTCTCCCGCTTTTTACACATTGAGGCTTTTTCCGGTCAGCTCCATAAACACGGATTCCAGATTCGGTTCCGTGGAATGAATGGTTTCTATTTGTTCTTCCTGCATCAAACGGTAAAGCCGTTCTGCCGCAATACTGTTGTTAGAAAGTTCCTCGTCCTCACCGTCATACCGATGTATATAGATCTTTTTCTGATGATTGTATTTTCTGCATATTTCCTTGGGGTGTCCCTGCTCCACAATATTTCCTTCATGCAGCAGTGCTATTTTCTCACACAGCTTCTCCGCCTCCACCATGTTATGTGTGGTCAGAAATACTGTACAGCCTCTCTGTACTTTATCCAAAATCAGGCTGTGAATCTCCTCTGTATTTGCAGGGTCAAGTCCGCTGGTAGGCTCATCCAGAAACATAATCTCCGGTTCCTGCAAAAACACTCTGGCCAACTGCAATCGGTTCCTCATTCCCTTCGATAATTTCATAGCAGGTGTTTTTATTGAATCGTACAGTCCAACTTCCTTCAGTTTAATTACGATTTGATTTTTAGGCACTCCGTACAAATCCGCAAATATCTGCAGGTTTTCATAGCAGGAAAACCTTTCATATAGTCCAAAATTGTCCATCATAATACCGATTTTCTTTTTATCCTTACCTGTAAGCTTTTCGACCTCCTTACCCAGGATCCGTGTCTCACCGCCGTCTGCCGGAAGTTGCCCCGTCAATAACTTAATCAGGGTTGTCTTACCCGCTCCGGAAGGGCCAAGCAGTCCGAATACATTTCCCTTTTCAATTTTCAGGTCGATGCCCTTTAATATTTCTTTCTCACCAAAACTCTTTCTGACTTGATTCGCATAAATCATAGGTGTTTTCCTCCCATCTCAGCTGAAGCAAACTTATCACAGGATTTCAACACGCACAAGACCGCGGAGCATAAGTTGCCGCTTTTCAGGTATGAAATGCCGACAACTTATGTCCCGCGGTCTCAAAAGGATCAGCTGTTTCTCTCCAGCTTCTTCACCAGATATGCAAACTCATCCTTGTACTCATCCGCCTCGGTGTCAACCAGCTTTAACAGTTCCCTCATATTTTCAAAGGAAGCGTCCTTTTTGTACTCGCTGTCGCGAATCAACAAACCAAACTCCGACACTGCCCGTTTCCGATTGATACTTCAATTCCGTCTCCGGTATCTCCTTGTTCTGAACCACCTGAAACACAATGGAGTAAATATATCCGATATACGCCTCGTAAACTTCCCGCAAGGCAGCTTTTTCGCCGTATTTCATTTTCTTCATGCACGCATGAAACTGCTTTTCTTCCACTGGAACTCCTTTATTACCGTTGTAATCCCGGTTCCGCTTTGCTGAGTCTCTTGTTTTCATACATACAGGCATCCGCTTTTTTTACAATCTCAAGAATATCCTTTCCTTTTCCAAAAGCAACGCCCACCGCGCTGGATGTTTTTATCTCACTGTCTGCATTATGACTCTCCAGGCTTTCCTTTATCCCTTTTACAAGTCTTTCGGTCTCGCCGGGTACAGGGTTGTCGATAATCATCAGGAATTCATCTCCGCCGATTCTGTATACACGATGCCTGTAATCCGATTTGGCATACAGAGAAGCTGACAGCATTTCGATTGCCTTGTCACCCATGGCATGTCCGTATTCATCATTTATTTCTTTCAAGTTGTTCAAATCCCAGAAGGTCACAGATACCTGCTCTATCCTCGGATAGTATTCTGTCACCATTTCCTCATACTTGTTTTTGTTGTAAACCTTTGTGATGGTATCGGTTTCCTTGAGGTAGGTCAGTCTGGCAATTCTGTAAGCATCTTCGTTGCTGCTGATTACCGTATAATGAATCAAAATGGAGAACAGCAATAATGTGATGCTTCTGGGGAATACCTCAAATACCACAATTACATATATCGGATTTTCATTGAACGGAATATTTAACGCACCCTCTGCCATTAGATCCAGATACCAGTTCCTCACATGATTGCTTTGAAGAAGGATATTCAGATCACAGAGTCCGAAATAGAAGCTGACAACGGAACTTATCAGCATGGTAACGGTATTTACCCAATACACAAACCACACTGTACTGCGCTTTCTGTACTGTATGGCAAACAAAAGCGGCAAAACATATATCAGCACTGCGTGAAAAGACAGAAACGACGCAATGACTCCCGACTCGATACACATAAGTGACAGTATCGCGTACTTAAGCCTTGCATCTGCCAAATTACCCTTGACAAAAATGCACAGCACCGGCAAAAGCATCACAAGTGTAGCCAAAAACGCTATGGAAATAAGCTTTCTGTCCACCTCAAAAAAACCTGTCATCGTCAGAATCCACATAAGTCCCACTGCCGCGAAGGTCCAGATAAAGCCCTTTATCGTACGCTTATTCGATTTTATTTCCTGTTCCAGTACTTCCCGTCTGTACTGCTCTGTAAAGTCTTCCATATTGCTTTTTCCCTTTAGTATTTAATGAAGATTCGGCATCGCCCGGTTTTCTATCCGCGCACATTATACCACACTTCAAACAACCTGGCCATAACAGGTTTGTCAAAGCAAACCGTCAGAATATCCCCGTGAACTTCATATGAAACCGGCTCATTTTTCGGATAAATGCAGGAAACCTTAATGCCTTTCTCCGCAAAAGGCAGACCGCCCAAAGGAATGGACAGGGTTGTCTCCGTACATTCCGTGCCTGCTCTCTTTCTCCTGTCATTGTTTTTACCCTCCATTTCCCGCTTCCATACTGCCAGATAGGCCTTGTTTTCCAGCTGCAAACCGCCGCATACCCACAAGTCCTCATTATCTGCCACATCCAGCGGAAGAAAAGGTACCGCTTTTTGATGTCCCCACGGATACTCTTAGAGCACGCGAT
>JAEDMI010000179.1 GCA_016303085.1 Acetatifactor sp. | reverse complement strand
TGATGGGTCTGGAAAACCGGATTGTCTATAATCTGGTAGACGTAGTGGAGGGAAACTGCCGCGTGAAACAGGCGCTTATCAGGGACAAGCGGCATCCGGGGCTGTATTTGATGCCGTCGGCACAGACCAGGGATAAGTCTGCTGTGACTCCGGGTCAGATGATTAAGGTAATCGAGCATCTGAAGGAGCAGTTTGACTACATAATCCTTGACTGTCCTGCGGGAATTGAGCAGGGATTTCAAAATGCCATTGCCGGGGCGGACAGAGCTCTTGTGGTTACCACCCCGGAGGTATCCGCCATCCGGGATGCGGACAGGATAATCGGCCTGTTGGAAGCCAACGGATTCAAACAGATGGATTTAATAATCAACAGGCTGAGACTGGATATGGTAAAAAGAGGAGATATGATGTCTGCGCAGGATGTAGTGGACATTCTCGCCATTCCCCTGATCGGTATCATACCGGATGATGAGAATGTGGTGATTGCCACCAATCAGGGCGAGCCTCTGGTGGGATGCGACAGCCCGGCAGGACAGGCATATGCAAATGTGGTACAGAGAGTCGAGGGGCGGGAGGTTCCTTTTCTGAATTTTGAAAAGAGTATTTCTTTTTGGACCAAGGTAACAGGTATATTTCATAAATTGTAGAGGAGCCGGGTGAAAATATGAGACATTTCTTTCGCAGAAAAAGCTCCTGCCAGATTGCCAAGGACAGGCTGAAAATCCTGCTGATTTCGGACAGGGTAAACTGTTCCCCGGAAATGATGGAGCTGATTAAGACGGATATTGCAAAGGTGATATCCAAGTACATGAAGATTGATTCCGAAAATATGGAAATTCAGATAAATACAAAGGGAAGCAAGGCAGGAAGAGCAGCAAAGCCAAGTCTTTGCGCAAACATTCCCATCGTGGATGTTACCATGCCGGAACTAAAGAGTCAGGAGGCTATGAGACTGTAGGAGTCCTTCTGATTGTGAAGCTGCAAATGCGGCAGAATGAGAGAAAAGATGTTTACAAAATTCAGGATACGAGACTATGATTTCAAATTGGTGTTCATGATACTGGCTCTGGCGGTTATTGGTGTCATGGTAATCGGAAGTGCGGAGCCGTCACTCCAGACCAGGCAGCTGGCGGGAGTGGTGGCCGGCGCTGCCTTGATGATAATTATTTCATTTTTTAATTATTCGTGGATTATCAGACTGAATTGGCTGATGTATATTCTCAATCTTGCACTTCTTCTTGCGGTTAAATATCTGGGCGATGACGGAGGCGGTGCACAGCGCTGGCTGGAACTGGGGGGACTTCGTTTTCAACCGTCAGAAACTGCGAAAATTTTATTGATTTTATTCTTTGCACAGTTTATTATGAAATATAGAGAGAAATTGAATACCGTACGGATTATCGGAAGCTGTATCGTGCTTGTGGCAGTGCCGTGGTATCTGATTTATAAACAGCCGGATTTGTCTACCAGTATCGTAGTGATTGTGATTTTCTGCGTGATTATGTTTGCCGGAGGAATCAGCTGGAAGGTTGTTATAGGGGCACTTACCGTGGTGATACCTGCAGTGGCGCTGCTTGTCTCTCTGGCACTTCAACCGGACAGCAATATATTGAAGGGATTTCAGGTGGACCGTATCCTGGGCTTTATCAACCCGGAAGAATATGCGGACACCACGGCATACCAACAGTTGAATTCCGTGACGGCAATAGCTTCCGGACAGCTGGATGGCAAGGGCTATAAAAATAACGAAATCACTTCCGTGAAAAACGGTAATTTTATTTCCGAAGCTCAGACAGATTTCATTTTCGCTGTGATAGGTGAGGAGTTTGGCTTCAAGGGAAGCCTGACAGTCATTGTACTGATGTTCGGAATTGCGCTGGAATGTATTTCCGTTGCCAGAAAGGCGAAGGATTTGGCAGGGACGATTATTGCAGCCGGTATGGGAGGAATAATAGCTTTTCAGGGATTCTTCAATATCGGCGTTGCAACTTTTATCCTGCCTAACACGGGGCTTCCGCTTCCGTTTGTAAGTTACGGTCTGACTTCGTTGATGAGCCTTTTTATGGGAATGGGTTTTGTATTGAATGTTCGGCTTCAAGCCAAAAAATCGAAATAAAGAGAGGGTATTAATTATGAACATTGCATTGATTGCACATGATTCAAAAAAGAAGCTGATGCAGAATTTCTGTATCGCTTACAGGGGGATTTTAAGCAAGAATGAGTTGTATGCCACGGGTACTACCGGACGTCTGATAGAGGAGGTTACGAATCTGAACATCCATAAATTCCTCGCAGGTCATCTGGGCGGAGAACAGCAGATTGGTGCACAGATTGAACATAACCAGATGGATTTGGTGATTTTTCTCCGTGATCCGCTGACCCCTAAGGTGCATGAGCCGGATGTAAACAATGTGGTGAGACTCTGTGATATGCACAATATTCCTCTTGCCACAAATTTAGCCAGTGCGGAACTGTTAATCAAGTCCCTTGACAGAGGAGATTTAGAGTGGCGTGAAATGTACAAGTAGAAGAAGTATGACAGCCTATATCTGTCTGTTTGTGGTCATGGTTTCCGTTCTGACCGGTTGCGGCGGACTGTCCTATGATATGGCGTATAATGCGGATTCGGATATCAGCAGCTTTAATGTGGTATCCGGGCAGAATACGGGAACTGCAACACCTTTTGCCGCAAATTTGTGCGTAGTTACGGATAATGTGACGGAAGGCACGGATGCAGATATGACGCAGGCGACAGCGGCTGTTCTTTTTGCTTTGGATAACAATGAAGTTTTGTATGCAAAAAATGTACATGAGATACGGAATCCTGCCAGTCTGACAAAGGTTATGACAGCGCTGGTTGCCTTGAAATACGGAAGCCTGAATCAGCAGCTCACCGCAACAAATTCGGTGAATATTACGGAATCCAGGGCTCAACTCTGCGGTTTGAAGGCAGGCGACACCATGACCATGGATCAGGCGTTGAGAATTTTGCTCCTATATTCCGCAAATGATGTGGCAATGTTGATTGCCGAGGGAGTGGGCGGAACGGTGGATCATTTTGTGGAGATGATGAACGAGGAGGCAAAAAGCCTGGGGGCCACAAATACAAACTTTTCCAATCCTCACGGGCTTACCGACCCAAATCATTATACGACGGCTTACGACTTATATCTGATTTTTAACGAGGCCATGAAGTATGAAACCTTCAGTGAAATTATACAGATGAACAGCTATCAAACCGTGTATTATGACAAGAACGGAAAGGAAAAGGAATTTGATAAGTCTACAACGAATCTGTTTATTCAGGGAAGGTATAATGCCCCCGCAAATGTGACTGTCATAGGCGGAAAAACAGGCACTACAAATGCAGCAGGCCATTGCCTGATGCTTCTTGTGAGGGATGTGGGAGGATCGCCATATATCTCAATTGTCATGGGAGTTCCGTCCACGGACGAGCTGTACAACGCAGTCATTGATTTGCTGGATGAGATTAATAAATAGAGGTTGTTTTTTAGGGCTGTATCCCTTATAATTAATTTATCAGGTAATACAATAATATTACTACAGGAGGGTTTTCCAATGGTTCAATTAATTGTAGGCAATAAGGGTAAGGGCAAGACAAAGCAGTTATTGGATAGGGTAAACAGTGAAATCAAGGAGATTTCCGGTAATATCGTATATCTCGACAAGAGCACAAAGCATATGTATGAACTGAACAACAAGGTTCGCCTTATCGATGTATCTCAGTTTATGTTTGAGAACAGTAGTGAGTTTCTTGGATTTGTATGTGGCATTATTTCTCAGGATCATGACTTACAGCAGATGTATTTCGACAGCTTCTTAAAAATTGCATGTCTGGAAAATCAGGATATTACGGCAACGGTTGATAAGCTGGAGAATCTCAGCAAAAAGTTTGAAGTGGATTTTGTGTTAAGTGTTTCTAGGGATGAATCCGAGCTACCCGCAGACCTGAAGGAAAAGATTATCGTTTCCCTGTAGGATGTACTACATATATTTTGAATCGGAAAGAAAGTAACAAAAGCCTCGGTAATTCCGGGGCTTTTGTATAGAGGCGGAAAGTTTGGCTAAGACAAATAAAATAAAAAAATACAGAAAACCTCTGAACCTGAATATCGGTATGATCATTTTCGGCGTTATATTTATCTACGTCGTTGTTTGCGTTATCATGTATTTTCAAACAAGCCATATTGTCCGTTATGAGGTGAAGGAAGGTTCTCTGACTACAGATAATATTTACCGTGGTGTCATTATCAGAGATGAGTCGGTAGTTTATAATCAGACGGCAGGGTATGTCAATTATTACGCACGGGAAGGTGAACGGGTTGCCAAAAACGCCCTAGTCTATATCGTGGACGAAACCGGACGTCTCAGCGAAGACATGGATGCAGCTTCCATGGGTGAAAATAGTCTGAGTGAAAGAGAATTGACAGAGTTTCGCAACGAAATTATAAATTTTATGCATGGGTTTGACAGTAACAACTATGACAGTACCTATGATATGAAATTTTCTCTGAAAAACACCGTACTGAAACTGGCTAACACAAATATGTTGGAAAGCATCAGCGGACTGAACGGGACGTCCGGTGTAAATATCAATTATTTTTATGCTCCGTCTACGGGAATTGTTTCCTACTGGACAGACGGCTACGAGAATCTGACAACCCGGGAAGTAACCGAAGCTGTTTTTGATACCAAAAGCGGATACGAAAAAAAACAGGTATTGAATAATTCTCTGATGGCGGTGGGAGATGCAGTGTATAAGCTGTCAACCAATGAAAAATGGTCTCTGGTGATTCCTGTGGAGGCAGCAAGAGGCGCACAGCTGGCGGAGGAAGAATATATAAAAGTCAGATTTCTGAAAAATCAGTATGAATCATGGGCTGCAGTACAGCTTTTGACAAATGGCGACGGGAATACATATCTGCAGCTGGACTTCACAAACTCCATGGTAACATTTATAAATGACAGGTTTTTGGAGGTAGAGTTGATTGTGGAAGATGAAACAGGATTAAAGATTCCGGTATCTTCCATTGTACAAAAAGAGTTCTTTCTGATACCGGAGGAATTTGTAATTCCGGGCGGAAACAACGGTGGGGACAGTATTATACGCCAGCGATATCTGGAAGACGG
>JAEDMI010000178.1 GCA_016303085.1 Acetatifactor sp. | reverse complement strand
CCCTCGGTATAGGACGGCTGGACATAGATATCACAGGCTCTCATATAGGGGTAAGGATTGTTTCTTGTTCCCAACAGAAGTACATTGTCTGCAACACCGTATTCACAAATCAATGTTTCCAGCTTGGTCCGGGTATCACCGTCTCCTACCACATACCAGCGGACCTTGTGACCTGCGTCCAGCAGCTTCCGGGTGATCGCCGGGATCATGTCCTGGCCCTTTTCCGAAGAGAGCCGGCCTACCGTCAGCAGGTTCCTGTATGCCGGGTCGAACTCAGGCTCGCAGGGGAGCTCGGCTTTGTCCAGCACCTCCTGCTTATTCAGGGGGTTGTAGTAGACCGTACATTTACTTCGATCCGCGGAAAAATTCGTCAGGAAAGAATTCAGCGTGTGATTGGACACAAAGAACATATGGTCAAGCTGATTGTAGTAGACATTCATTCGACGATAATGATCGGCAGTATTGCTGAATTCTCCATGAATCCAGGCAACTTTCTTCTTCGCGTGGGTGCGATACAACAGATTCAGCAGCCGCTCCGGGGACTGTCCGTGATAGGAAATGGCGCAGTCAAACTCGGTGTCGCAGATAAAATCATTGCGCCGGACGAGATAGCGGTAGTTGTCCACATTGTCCCGGCCGAGTTTGATCCGTGCATAGTAACAAGCATCCTGAATCAATCGACCCAGACGGAATTTTCGCAGGTCCTCCTTAAGAATAGACTTGAAATCCCGCATGGGGTCCACGATCACCCGGATATTTTCAGGGAGCTGCTCCAACAGTTCCCCAGTATACTGGGTCAGGATCAGCGTCACATCACAGTATTGAGCAAGATCCCGCATAAAGTGCAGAGCGATCTTGTTTGTGCCGCCCATTTTCAGCCAGGGCAGCAGAATCGCCACTTTTTTTCTCGCGCTCATGTTCTTCCCCGCTTTTTTATTAAATAGGCTGCAGCGGCTTTCAATCGGTATAGATTACGCATTCGGCGCAGCTTTCCAAATCGGCCTTCCCGGACACAATCACAAAAGGTGTCTTTTGTGGTAGACTCCTGGAAAAACAGAGTTTGTTTCAAAGATTGGAAAAAGTCCTCCGGATCCACAGCCCGTTCAAAACCATAATACCGGCATCGGTCAACATTGCCGTTGGCCTGGGCAGTAAGGATGGAGTCCTTCTGGTCATAATCTCTCAAAAGATCTTTCCAAGACCGATAGGCAACATCCACCTTCTGGCAGTAGTCTGGGTGGGTGCGGCCCATCAAACTTCCGGCGTTGCCGGTAATGTAATTATAGATCGGCTTCACCAGAACCGCCAACCGCCGGGGCTGAGTTAGAACATGGCATGCAAAAACCTCGTCCTCCAGCAGATTCAGCTCACATGAGAACCGGTGCTGTCCGATTACATCTCTTCGGAACGCTTTAACCCAAGTGTAGCCAAAGAGCCCCTGTCGGTGTAGTTCCGCCAGTGTTCTATGGTAATCCGCTTCCTCTGAAATTTGTGGAAGATACTCTCCCAGAAAAGCGCCATCCACAGACATCTGACGGTAGCCGAAGAAGACCACATCCGCATCCTGAAAGGATGCACGTAAACTCTCCACGTAGTCCAGCTCCACAAAGTCATCGCTATCCACAAAGGCTACAAATGTTCCCCCCGCTCGTTCCAGCCCAGCATTTCGAGCGCCGGAAGGACCGCAATTGTTTTCCATAGTGATCAGACGATACCGACGATCTCTTTCGGCATATTTCCGGCAGATGGCATTGGACGCATCCGTGGAGCCGTTTTCCACCAGGATTGCCTCGAAATCGGGATCCGTCTGCTTCTTCAGGGAGTCCAAGCACCTGAGAAGGGTCTTTTCAGCGTTATAGATTGGAACAATGATGCTGAAATCAGGCATAGTCCACGTCCTTATAAAGTAAAGTAATCCACCAAAAACTTGACCCGTTGCTTCAAGCCAAGCCCACTGGCAAATAGGATGTACGTTAAGTTCTTACTCAGAATCCTCCGTAGAAATCGGTATTGCACAGCGAATTCTTCTCGCTGCTCCTTGGATATAGCATGAATCAAGCCATTAACCTTTTGCAGATAGAAATCGAAGGCCCTTTTCTGCAAATTCGGGTAGTTTTCACGGATGAATTCATAGTTGACCCGCCAAGCCTCCTCCTCATCCATCCGCTGGAGGCGGAATGGGGAGGTCATAATGCTGTTTTCCCGGATACGGTAGCAGTACAGCGCCTCCGGGATCTGAACAATCCGCTTTGCACTGTGTACCAGCCTGTAGGTGGTAAAGGCATCCTCACAGATTTTCCCCACAGGGAAGCGAATATCCTCCCACATCCATCGAGGATATAGCTTGTT
This sequence comes from Acetatifactor sp., assembly GCA_016303085.1. Lineage (GTDB taxonomy): Bacteria > Bacillota > Clostridia > Lachnospirales > Lachnospiraceae > Acetatifactor. Next base: position 2,839 of record JAEDMI010000178.1, on the reverse strand, counting down.
CCACGCGGCAACAGGGAACGAAGTATCCGAATAGACCATTTCCAAAAACCGCTCCGGTTCCCCAACCGCATATTCCCGGCAGCCCCAGGGACAGATGCGATCCGGGAAGCAGGAAAGAATATTGCAGGCACAGATGTCAGCGTTTTCTGATTTCAACGCAGCCAGCATCTTCTCGTACATTTCCGGTACGATCCAATCATCACTGTCCACAAAAGCGATATAGTCGCCAGTGGCAGCGTCAATACCAGCGTTCCGGGCATCAGACAAGCCGCCATTCTCTTTATGAACCACCCGAATTCGTGAATCCTTTTCCGCCCAAGCATCGCACATAGCGGGACATCCATCCGGCGAACCGTCATCCACCAATATGATTTCCAGCTGCTTATGCGTCTGAGAAATGATGGACTGAACACATTCATCCAGATATGCTTCAACCTTATAGATCGGAACAATTACGGAAATCAGATCCTGCACAGTATCAGCTCCTGTTTCGGTAAATTCTGTATACGCTCCTATGAACCCGTAAAGAGAGGATGATAAGCCATGCCGCCAGCTGCTGACGACGAATCAAAAGCTTAATTTCACTGCGATTGGCAAGCAGCATCGCACGGCATTCCCGGCAGGCGGCTTCCGCTTCTGCCCCTGGGACGAAAGTAAGTATATTTACTGCGTTCACCACTGCGGACAGCCACGCCTGAATCGCATAGCTGTGAACTTCGGCTGCCGCATAATCCGCAATACACTTTCTGGCACGGATGATCTGAAGGGCCCGGCGGACCACATGAGCATCGTTAGACATGGAGTTCTTTCTGCTCCAGTATTGGTAGCCACAGAAATCTTCGAAGACAATCTTCTCCGCTCTGCTGAAGAGCACGAAATTGCGGAGCAGATCCTCGTTGCTCTGGATGGACAGATCCAAGCAACTATCCGAAAGCAGTTCCCGGCGATAAAGCTTATTGCATAAGCTTGAGTCAAAGATTTTCCCTTGCAGCAAATCGCGCAAGGCATCAGAGGAAGATTGAACCATTTTCTTCCCGGTTCCATAGTGCAATTCAATAGTGCTGTCATCCCAATACACACGCAAGCCGCAATGTGAAATGTCTGCATCCGCTTCTAAAAGATTGCTTAACAGACGTTCATACATGTCTGAGTCAACAGCATCATCGCCATCCACGAATCCGACGAAATCGCCGGTCGCCATGGCAATTCCTTTTTCCCGGACCATGACGAGACCGGTGTTCGCTTGGTGAACAACAATTAAGCGGCCATCCTTTTTTGCAAGTTCGTCAAGAATGTCACCGGTTGCATCGGATGACCCATCATCAATCGCAATGATTTCTAAGCAGCTGAACGTCTGTTTCAGAATACTATTGATACATCTGTCAATATACTGTTCCACATTGTAGGCAGGAACGATTATTGTAATTTTCAGTTGCATAAGAGTCCTTGCCTTTCCGCTTTCTATACGCCATAATGCTCCATAACATGTTTAGCCCACACTTCAAGACTAAGCGTATCTTCAATATGTTTACGACTTTTTTGGACGGCCTGTTCAGAAATGGTTTGCCCGTCAAGGAATGTTTTCATTGCCTCATAGAGAGTTTGGACATCTTCGCTTGGAAAAAAGGTAACAGATGGTAATTCGTGTGCCCATTCAAGGCCGGCAATATCACTGCTTATTACCGGAAGCCCTGCATATGCTGCTTCACAAACAGCATAGGAAAACGTCTCTCTTCTGCTGGCCTGAATAAATACTTTCGAGTTATCGAACAACTGATTGATGTCCGACACCGGATTTCCGCATTCCAAATAGGCCGGTTTTCTTCCATTCAGATACTGCTCCAGCTTTGGCCATGTTTGCTCATTCCCGTTTAACAGAAGTCGGAACTGATAGCCATCCTGTTCCAGACGGTCACATGCCTGCAGGATCAGATCGTCGCCCTTTCGCTCAAAATCCCAACCAAAAGTAAGGAAATCAAACGGCCGATCTTCCGACGGCTTTTGCAGCCGAACACGATTCAAGTCAATACCGTTAAGTACGATTGCTGACTGCTTCGCAGGGAAACCCATAGACACTGCTGTTTCACGATAAAAATCGGCAACCGATAGTAACTCGGCTTTTTTACCAACAGACCCATATTGGAATTGCCAAAGCATACCGCGCAAGCCGCTGCGCAAAGTAATTGGATCATGTAAATGCCAAAAGATTTTTGTGTTTCGGGGAGCCATAATAGTCGCCGGAATGTCATATAATTCAAAATGACAATGAACAATATTTATGTTGTTTTCTTTATATATTTTGTGGAAGCTCCAATATGTTTCAGGAAGAATTCTTGCTTTTGCTTCTGGAAGAAAATAGACCTTTGCACGACTTTGAATCTTGGAGCACCATTCTTTGCCTTCAGCGCGATCTACGAAGGCGTAAATTGTATCTATATCCTTCTTCTTAAGTTCGGCTTCGAGAGTTTCCAGTGAAGCAATAAAGTTGCCGGGGTAGTCTGCTCCGTATGCACATACTTGTAAGACTGTCATAATGAATTCCTTCCCTTACATTATAGTGTCATCAGCATTTCCTCTACGGCCTTTACAGTGCTGTCTGTACTGAATGCTTTTCCTCGTGCTAATGCTTTCCCTTTATAATGTGCCAGCAGCTCCGGGTCATCCAGTAAACGCTTGATGCCAGAATACAAAGCTTCTTCGCTGTTTTCTGTCACAACGCCCCACTCGTTATTTTCTCCCAGCATTTCTTTCATGCCGGAGACCTCTACGGTGCATACCGGAGTGCCGACGATCAAAGCTTCGGTTACAGCAGTAGAAAATCCTTCTGACACGGAACAGC
>JAEDMI010000177.1 GCA_016303085.1 Acetatifactor sp. | reverse complement strand
CCCTCTTTGGATATACTTTCCCAAAGCATATCCCGAGAAGGAGGAGTTTTTATGTCCGCATATTTTGAGATTACAAAAATAAACGCCAGAGAAATCCTGGATTCCAGAGGAAATCCTACGGTGGAGGCGGAGGTCACAGTCCGCAATCCCATTGATAACCGTCTCTACACAGGTATTGCCGCAGTTCCCTCCGGCGCCAGTACCGGACGCTTCGAGGCTGTGGAACTGAGAGACGGGGAGACAAGGTACTTCGGACTGGGCGTACAGCATGCCGTGAAAAATGTCCGTGAGAAAATTGCACCTTTGCTGACAGGAAGAAATGCGCTGGAGCAGGTGGCAATCGATAAAGCCATGGTAGAGCTGGATGGTACGGAGAGCAAGGAAAACCTGGGCGCAAATGCTACTCTGTCCGTGTCTATGGCATGCGCAAAGGCAGCAGCTAATGCGCTTGATATTCCCCTCTATCGCTACCTGGGAGGCATGGGTTCCAAACTTCTTCCCATGCCCATGATGAATATCTTAAACGGCGGTAAGCACGCGGCAAATACGGTTGATTTTCAGGAATTCATGATTATGCCCGTGAGAGCAAAAAATTTTGGGGAGGCATTGCGTATCTGTGCAGAGGTCTATCACAACCTGAAGAAGCTCTTAAATGAAAAGGGGCTGTCTACGGCAGTGGGAGATGAGGGCGGCTTTGCTCCCGATTTGCCTGATGCGGAAAGCGTGCTGCAGTTTCTGGTGGATGCCGTTGAGGCATCAGGATATATCCCCGGCGAGGATATCAGGATTGCCATGGATGCTGCCAGCAGTGAGCTTTATAATGAAAAGACCGGTATGTATCATTTCCCCGGTGAGAGCAGTTTAAAAGGGCAGGAGATTATCCGCAGTACGGAGGACATGATTTCCTATTATGAAGCTTTGGCAGACCGTTTTCCCATCGTCTCCATTGAGGACGGACTGGCGGAGGACGACTGGAGCGGCTGGCAGGAGATGACATCCAGACTGGGAGATAAAGTACAGCTGGTGGGGGATGATTTGTTTGTTACCAACACCAAGAGGCTGGACGCGGGCATCAAACTGCGGTGTGCAAATGCCATTCTGGTAAAGGTGAATCAAATCGGAACACTGACAGAAGCCTATGAGGCGGTGGATATGGCCCATAAGGCCGGATACCGTGCAGTGATTTCCCACCGTTCGGGAGAGACAGAGGATTCTACCATTGCTGACATTGCCGTGGCATGGAACGCAGGACAAATAAAAACCGGTGCCCCATGCAGAAGCGACAGGGTGGCAAAATATAACAGATGTTTAAGAATAGAAGAAGAGCTGGGGAATACGGCGGATTATCCCGGAATGTGGCTGTTTAGACGCAATGAATAGTGTCAGTGTGTAACAAACTGCGCTGAAATTTTTTCTTGACAAATCTGCCTATGTATGTATAATAAACTTTGTTGTACGTGAAAGGCAGACAGTTGTATTTTTTGGTAATGCGTTGAACGAGGGGGTTCAAGGCGCTTTTTTTGTTATAACGAAGAATTTAGCGGAGTGAAGCGGCAACGTGCTAATGGGCTAAAAACTATATTTGACAAAAGAAGGAAACTTGATTTCGATAGTTGACGTAAATGATATGTATACCATAAACTGTATACACGTATCAAAAGGTACATGCTGAAAGTCAATTGCACAAAATCTATCGAGAGGAGAAAGATTATGAAAAAGAAAGTTTTAAGCTTGATGCTCGCTGCTACAATGGTTGCAAGCTTGGCAGCATGCGGCAGCAAAGAACAGCAGACAGACAACAGCACACCTTCTTCAAGCAGTACGGAAACTGTCGAATCTTCCAGTACCGATACCGGAGCAGATGAAGTTGTGTATGAGAACAAGGTTATTCTGGGAGACTCTACCGAATTGAGCGGTGATTTCCGTTATCCCGCTTGGGGTGGAAGCAGCGCCGGCGCAGCAGATCAGGCTATCTGGTATCTGACGGCAGGTTATGCTACTCAGGAAACCGATCAGGGTGGTGCTACTGTCTGGAATCAGACCGTTGTAAAGGATCACAGCGAGGTTGAAAACGAGGACGGTACCGTTACCTATACTGTTACCATTAATGAGGGACTGACATTCAGTGACGGTTCTCCCATTACCGTAAAGAACTATCTTGCTAAGCTGTTGGTTTTCTCCAGCCCTGTAGGTATGGAGTCCGGTCATCCCGGCACAGCTGGACAGACATATGTTGGTTATAGTTCCTTTAATGCTTATACCGGAGAGGAAGCAGAGGGTGCTACCAAGGAGTTTTCCGGTGTCCGCATGTTAGACGATTACACCTATTCATTAACTGTTTCTGCTGACTATCTGCCTTACTATTTTGCATTTACTTATGCAGGACTGTCTCCTGAACCCCTGGGATTGTTCCTTGGCGAAGGCGTAGACATTTTTGACGATGGAAACGGTGTATACCTGAGCGATTCTTTCTATGAGAAGGATGGCGACAGCTATGTAAAGGCTACTGAGATTGCAGGAAACCGTTACGATGTTACAAAGTATCCTTATTCCGGTCCTTATGTAATCAGCGAGTGGGATGCTTCCACAAAGCAGGCTACACTGACCAAGAACCCTGAGTTCAAGGGTAACTTTGAGGGTCAGGTGCCTTCTATCGAGACAATCGTATACGTAAAGGTTATTGAAGAAACTCAGTTGGCACAGCTGACCAGCGGCGGCGTTGATGTTTTGAGCGGTATTACCGGCGGCGAAGCAACAGCAGCAGCACTGGCAGTTGTTGATGACGTGAACTTCTCCGAGGTTCACTATCAGAGAGCCGGATATGGTAAGATTGAGTTTGAATGTGACTTTGGTCCTACCATGTTCCCCGAGGTTCGTCAGGCAATTACTTATCTGTTGAACCGTACCGAGTTTTGTCAGGCATTTACCGGTGGTTACGGTGTAGTTGTAGATGGCCCTTACAGCCCTGACTTTACGATGTGGCAGGCAGTAAGAGATGATATCGAACTGATTGACTACTCCTTCTCTCCTGAGAATGCAAAGAAAGTATTGGAAGATGGCGGCTGGATTTATAATTCCAAGGGTGAAGCTTTTGTGGAAGGCGCTACCGGCGTTGACGCAGTACGTTATAAGAAACTGACCGCAGAAGAAGCTGAAGTTTTGGATGGAGTAAATAAGACCTACGCTTCTGTTGCAAACACAGATGGTGTAACTTATCAGACTGTTGAGGTAAACGGTGAGTACTATATGCCTTTGGTAATCAACTGGTTTGGTTCCACTCCCAACCCTGTAACAGATTTGATTTCCACAACCTTGGCTAACAGCTCCGATTTGGCTGCTGCCGGTATGGTAATCCGTTCCACTACAGGTGACTTCAACCAGCTGCTTGGTGAGATTTATCGTGAGCCTACTTACGGTTACGGCGGAACACCTACCTTTGGTATGTTCAACCTGGCAACCGGTTGGAATAGTGCAATTTATGATTATTCTTATAACTGGTCTCTGGATCCTATGTATTTTGATTACTCTGCTAACAAGCTGTATGACGAGTATGACAAGGCATTCCCTTATGACCTGACGGCAGAAAAGCTGACTTACGAGCAGGCAATGGAGGCATCCGGCGGTAAGTTGGGTATGGATTATCTGTCTATGGCAATGGTATATAATGCAACCACCGAGGATGAGTACAACCAGTGGTGGATGGCTTACATCGAGAGATGGAATCAGCTGATGCCCGATATTCCTTTGTACTCCAACTACTACTATGATGTATATAATTCCAAGATTGAAAACTTCAATACAAGCCCGTTCTTTGATCAGCGCAGAGCTATCATTTATGCAAATGTAAAGGGCCACTAAGATTTAGTTTTTGTTTCAAACCAGTAAAAGAAAACAGGAATGGGGCAGACGTGATGTACTGCCCCCTTCCCATATCAATATATAAAAAAGGAAGTACAATATGGGTAAGTATATATTGAAAAGACTCGGCTATATGATTGTAGTACTGCTGATTCTCTCTTTTATAATGTTTCTTGTATACTCCATCATTCCCTTTGACCGGGCGGTGGCAGAAGCAGAGCAGTATAAACAGAGTCTGAAAAACAATCCAAGAGCAGGAGAACTCTATGATGCCAAGATTGAGGAACTACGCCGTGAGCTGGGAACAGATCAAAATGTGGTCGTGCGTTATTTGGGATGGATTGGATTAGCACCGATTAACGGTGAATACAAAGGAATTCTTCAGGGAAATTTAGGTTATAGCTATCAGTATGACCGTCCGGCGCGGGATGTACTGGCGGAACCGATGAAGAATACCATTTTTATAAATATCTTTGCAACTGCTTTTGGCTTAGGAATTACGATACCTTTAGGTATTTTTTGTGCTGTACACAGAGGTAGCAGAAGGGATACTGCTGTTCAGATAGGTACGATTGTGGGTTATAGTATCCCGACTTTTATTACAGCAATCGTTTTTATCTGGCTATTTGCTATTACACTGGGTTGGTTTCCGGTTTCAGGTATGAAGACTCCGGGAAGCAATTTTACCGGCTTTGCTAAACTGAAGGATGAACTTTATTATATGGCTTTGCCACTGATTGTCATGACTTTCTCATCTCTGGGTGGCATGACACGTTATGTCCGGGCTTCCATGTCGGAGGCACTATCATTGGACTGCATACGTACTGCCAGAGCAAAAGGTTTGGTGGAAAAAACAGTCATTTACAGCCATGCTTTTAGAAATGCCCTGATACCAATTATTACTCTTGTAATTGGTTGGTTTACCGGTATTTTCTCTGGTTCAATTGTAATTGAAAATATCTTCGGCCTGAACGGAGTGGGCCGTATTTATATATTAAGCTTAAATAACAAGGATTTTGAAGTGGTACTGTTGCTTCAAATGTTCTATGTCATCATCGGTCTTTTGGGTAATCTGATAATTGATATTGCATATGGAATTGCAGATCCCAGAGTTCGTGTAAATAAGTAAAGGAGGAAAAGAACATGAAAAAAGATAAAAAATCCTCCCGCAAAGAATTTGTTTTGTTTCGATGGCTGCGCAGAATGTTTTTTGGCGCCTCCAAGGAACTGACAATGGCTGATGAACGTTACGATAGCCCGTCCAAACTGGCTGTTAAGCGTTTTTTTCGTAGGCCTCTTGCAACTTGTCGTTGCCCTCAATATCACGAGCATCACTTA
>JAEDMI010000176.1 GCA_016303085.1 Acetatifactor sp. | reverse complement strand
TCGTTGCCTTACACTTTCCACTGGAGATGAACGGCGGATTTGAGCGGAGGAAAATCAAAAAAGTAAAAAACTTCTGGCCACCGGGATCGGCAGCCAGAAGTGGGTCTTACATTATATTAGAAGCCACGAATCTTCCGCAGTTCTGTGCGGTAGCGCTTCATCTGATCCGCAAAGGTTCGCTGTGGGCGGCCCAGCGCCTTGGCAATCGCCCGATCAGACATGGTGGAGTCCTCCTGCCAAAGGGAGAGAATGGTATCAGCATCGGGGTCGAGCCCCCGGAGCCGCTTGATCAGGCGGGCCAACAGGTCACGGTCGGCGATGACGTCCTCCATGCGAGGGCCATCAGCTTCCTGCTGATCCAGCAGGGTGACGCTGCCGTCGCCTTCCGGAGCATCGAGGGAAAGCAAGTCACCGGCGCGGCGATATTCGCAGCCTTCGCAGAACATGTCGCAGAGCCACCACTTATCGCGGGGGCAGCAGCATCGGCCATGATCCTGCATCCGTTTCCTGAACGCCGTGCGTTCACGGTCATATTCTTTGTAGTAGTCGGCGGGAACCTCAAACCACTCTTTCAGGTTCCGGTCGTAGATACGATGGGTCTTGTTGTCTTTGATTTGCATGGTATTTCCTCCTGCGATTTGCGTTTTCGCGGAAATCACAGAAGGAAAAGCTCCTGTGATTTCTCACAGGAACCATCCAATCGTTTACAAGGTTGCCCGCCATAGTTGCGAAGGTTTATAAGGTCCAACCAGGAAAAATTATTGGTCTGGTTACATCTAATTCACTGGGAAGGATTGTATTTCGAAGGGTTTTCGAGTATAATGTGTTTTAGTGGGGTTTGTTGGGAATTGAATTGAACTACTGCCACCACTGCATCAGAGTCAACCAGCGACAAATCGGAGGAATCTTATTGGCAAAAAACGACTATCCACGGTTATGCGGAGGCACCTTCTTAACGCTTGTCCTTCAGGCGTTGAAGCAGCGGATGAAGGCGCGGGAACACTATAAAGGGGATTGCGATGGCCTGACGGACTCAGAAGTCCTTGCAGGCCTTATTCAGGTTGTGGACCCTGACTATGTCAATCCGGGAAAGGACCTGCTGAAGACACCCGCAAATAACTACAAGGCCTGCAGGATTTCCAGCGGGGTATACTTACCTTTTCGAGATAGACAGATGATTCAAGCGTTTGATACTCGGGTGAAAACACACCACGCAGAAGAACTTGCAGGGATGACGTCTTTTGTACGTGCTTATCTGGATCTCGGCGAGAGCGTTGGACGAGCGGCTAACTTGGTAAGATCGCTGATAGACCTTCTTCAGAAGGACGACTCCATCCCTGATACAGAGGAACTGAACATCGGTGAGCATGGGGAAAAAATAAAAAAGGCCGCACTTGGCGACCTCTCAAATGTTTGCCTGCCAGCCTTCCTGCTGGGTGTATGGCATTATGTAATTGTGAACCGGACTGACAATTCAGTCGGGCGGACCACCTATGATATCTGGTGTCCGTCCACCGGTGGCGGACCGAGAGATTACACCGCCAGCATGGGCGAAGGAATCCTTGAGGACCTTATTGTGTATATGCCCGAATCTGACGGGGTTGAAGATACAGCCGATGAGGTGATCATCGAAGCCGATCCGGAGAAGGAGCAGCAAGCCGAGTGGACTTCTGGCCCAGCGAAGCAGGACGAGACGCCGGTAGTCAACAACAATCCGATCTTCATTCAACAGAACGGGGACGGTAACATGGTGATCCCGAATTATGGCACCATCAATATCAACAAGCGATAGGAGGGCTGTAGATGGAAGAGAACAAACTTCAAACGGTTCAGCCTTCTTTGCCGAGTGTTCCCGGTCAGGAAAAGTTTGTGCAGACCGGTAATGATAACGTCCTGATCCCGAACTATGGAACGGTTAATATTAACGTTCAGGCACAGCCGATGATGCCGCCGATCAATGGCACGTTCTATGTGCCGCTGAGGGTGAATCGGGAGTATTACAATCTATTTGTTATCGGGATTGAGGAATTTGATAAACCGTATTTTAAGGTCCCGCGTGACCGGGCATTAAATCAATGTATGTCGGATGAAGCCAAGAAACGCTTCGAGGCTCTCACGCCGGAGATAGTTGAGGAGATAAAGACTATGCCCTCTCTGTTTCTGGCAGAGAATGAGGCTTATGGCAAAGCCAATGATGACCAGCGCGTGATCTATGGTTTTGTGTCAGACGTGAAAATCTATGACAACGATGTGAAGATCTATTTCTGTGGTTACAAGATCGACATTGTACAGCAGAGGTTAAATGAGCTACTGGATGAACTTGGGCTTATTGGCAACCAGCGATTCAATGAGCTGAACCGGACCCACTGGGCAATCAAGCGAGTGGATTTGATTCAGGAACTATACGAAGCAAATCTGCCAGTGCCCGTATTCAATATGCAGCGTTGACCATCGGAACTATGGAGGTAAGAGATGAATCGCGAAGTAGAAAACGTGATGCAGGAAACAACAGAGAAATGGGTAAACCTTGAGGATATAGCGGAGCATCTTAGTGTGAGCACAGATACCGTCCGGACTTGGATTAAGAATGGAAAGCTCCCGGTTTACCGAGCTGGAAAGCGATACAAATTCAAGATTTCAGAGGTTGATGAATGGGTCAGAGAAGGAAAAATCTCGGAGTGACAATGACAGAATTACTGTGGAAGGAGGAAGACGCATGACCGAAAAAATGCACGGCATAATTGAAGAAATATCGCTCGATGCGGCTACTTTCCACAGCGAGACTTTTCAGCCTACCTATATCAACTTCCTGTTCGGGAAAAACGGTGCAGGAAAATCTACGGTCGCTAAAGCATTTGAGGACCCTGCTGCTTTGCGCTGGCAGGCTGGTGTTAACCCGGATAACTACACGATCCTGGTTTATAATCAGGACTTCATCAATAACAACTTTGCCACGTATGGCAATCTTCCGGGAGTGTTTACCCTTAGTCAGGAGAACGTCGAAATCCGAGAGCAGATCGACGCTAAGACTGTTGAGCGAGATGCGACCGTTATTGACGGAAAAGCCGCTGCTGGGGACCGGGATCAAAAGAAAGCAGAACTGGAGCCCTTGCTGGCAACCTTCCAAACGACCTGCTGGGATTACACCGAGGCCGTCCGTAAGGCGTTTGACAAGACCCAGAATGGAAAAAAGAAGAAAGCGCAGTTCACTGATGAAGTATTGTCCGGACATCATGCGGCGGTTCATCATTCCATTGAGGATATCAGTGCGCTCTATGACATCGCTTATGATCCGAATGCCAGAAACTACAGTCTCTTTAAGATTTCGGCAGATCTGACCGGCACGTTTGATATGAGCGGACAGGATCTGCTGGGAAAAGCGATTACCAGCAGCAGCGATACAGACTTTGCCAGATTTATGAAGGCAATCAAAGCTACCGATTGGGTTAAAGCTGGCCATGCAACGTATGCAAAGCATGCCGATGGAAAATGTCCGTTCTGCCAGCAGGCCCTTCCGGAATCTTTTGAGCAGGATATCGCGGAGTGTTTTGACGAGCAGTACCAGCTGGATATTGCCGCGCTGCAAGCGTTCCAAACAGCATACATAGAGAAGATGCAGCAGCTTCTTGCTCTTTATCAGGCCAACCTGACAGATGTTTTCCCGAAGGCAGACACGAAAGAGTATGAGAAGAAACTGGCACAGCTGGAGACTTGTATCACTACGAACCTTCAACGCATTGCTGATAAACTTGCTTCTCCAGCGAAATCGGTGGAACTGAAGGATACAGATTCCCTGATTGATGAAATCGATGATCTTGTTGCGGCGATCAACAAACTGATTCAGGCTAACAACGAGATTGTCAGTACCAAACATGATAAGCAGCTCGAATGCTTTCGTATGGTTTGGGAGGAAATTCAGTTCATTCTGAAAGATGAAGTCGCGGCCTATACGAAAAGCAAGAAGGAAATCGAAGATGCCGTCGGAAAGCTGGATAAAAAGGTTAGAGAGCTCCAGCAGAAGTATAAAGACCTTTCCAGAGAGATTACGGACCTGAATGCCAAGGTGGTCAACACAAAGATGACCGTTGATAGCATCAACGCTCATTTGACGGATTCCGGTTTCGAGGGCTTCCGGCTGCAGGAAAAGACAGGCGTTAAAGGTGTGTACGAAGTCATCCGGGAGGATGGGAATGTTGCTGAAAATCTGAGCGAGGGTGAGCGGAACTTCATTGCATTCCTGTATTTCTACCATGTCGTTCGTGGTAGCCGGTCCGAGAAGGACGCCGGAAAAGACAAGATCGTAGTTATCGACGACCCTGTATCCAGCATGGATAGTAGTGCCCTATTTATTGTGAGTGCGCTTGTCAGGGAGATGCTGGGCGTTTGCAGTAATAACGTCAGACTGGAGGATCACGAATACGAGGGTACATACATCAAGCAGATGTTCATTCTTACCCACAATGCCTTTTTCCATCGGGAGATCACCTATAACATGGTTGGGCATTACCGGTATGTATCGTTCTATAAAGTCAATAAGAAGAATAACATCTCCACCCTCGAGCACTGCGTGGAACCGGCGAAGAAGGTCAGCGAAAAGGATCGGAACTATAATCCGGTGAAGAACTCCTATTCTGCCCTATGGGAAGAATACGATAAGCTGGACACACCGATTCCGCTCATGAACGTTATCCGCCGTATTCTCGAATACTACTTCCTTCAGCTGTGTGGGTATGAAAGCGATGAGCTGTGCCGGATCGTACTGGAGGACAACAAGGAAAAGTTTATGACAGAAGTGGCTGGCGGGGCTCCGGACTACACGAAGTTCCATCTGGCGCAGGCTATGCTCTCTTACATCAAGCGTAGTGACTCCTTCAACGACGGCCTTCATTTCGTGGACGAGAGCATTGATTGCCAGCAATACAAAGATGCGTTCTGGATCATCTTTGATGCTATGAACCAGACGCAGCATTACTATATGATGATGAACGAGCGGGACCAGTAACCCCTGCTTGGGATAGCAACCTCGAAGGAGGATAGACATAAATGCTTGAAAAGGATAAAGCCGCCCTGCGCGATGCCAGTCCATATAACGCTGCCATCACGAGGGAGCAGTTCTTATTCTACGAGGTGCGTACTACGGCGAAGATGGTCTGTGAAGGACTCAGCAACGATGAGATCGTGGACCGCATCGTAAAGGAGAA
>JAEDMI010000175.1 GCA_016303085.1 Acetatifactor sp. | reverse complement strand
GACAAATCAAAACTTTGCGGTGAGATGGAGGTGGCAGCATGAGCGCGGTATATAAAAAGTTGGAAGAAGTGTGCGAAATCCTCGATTCTCGCCGTGTTCCGATTACAGCGAGGGATCGCAAAGCTGGCATTTACCCGTATTACGGAGCAAATGGCTTGCAAGATTATGTGGCAGAATACATATTTGACGATGAATTAGTACTTCTTGCAGAAGATGGTGGCAACTTCGGATCTAAAGAACGGCCGATTGCATATCGTGTTTCTGGAAAGTGCTGGGTAAATAACCACGCACATGTATTGAAGGCCAAGCCGCTCGTGAATGTAGATTATCTTTGCTATGCACTTATGTTTTACGACACAGAGGGATTGGTCAATGGTGCGACACGGCAGAAATTAACGCAGGCGGCAATGCGTCAAATGGTGATTCCATACCGCGATATGACCGAACAGTTGCAAATTGTTGACGAAATCAGCCAAGTTATAAGGTTGATAGAAAAACGCAAGGAAGAATTGGAGCTTCTCGATCAGCTCGTCAAGTCCCGATTTATCGAACTGTTCGGTGACCCGCAGAACAACCCTTACGGATATCAGTACGAAAAGTTATCTGACATAGCGACATACTTTAATGGCTTGACATACAAACCCGAAAATGTGGCTATGGAAGGTACGATCGTATTGCGATCCAGCAATATTCAAAACAGCCAGCTGGACTTCGCGGATACTGTTCGTGTAGATTGTGCCATTAAAGAACGGCTCATGGTGCAGGAAAATGACATCCTCATGTGTTCGAGAAATGGCAGCGCCAAGCTGGTTGGCAAGGTCGCATTGATAAAAGGCATCCAAGAGCCGATGAGTTTTGGCGCGTTCATGATGATCATCCGTAGTCAATACTTCGGATATCTGATGACATACTTCCAAATGGATGCGTTCCGACAGCAGGTTAAAACTGGCGCAACAACAACGATCAACCAGATTACAGGCAGAATGCTTGACGATGTAACAATACCGTTGCCTCCAACGGCACTGGTGGATCAGTTCACAGCCTTCGTCGAACAGACCGACAAATCAAAATATTACAGCTCATTGAGCTATCACCTCTGCCGACAGGCAGCAAGTTACTACAGACAGGAGTGGATGACATGTCGAACTTCGAATTCCTAAAGGAGAAAAAGGAATATGTTTTGTTTGCTTCGGCAGCGATCGAAGCGGAAAAGGTGTATGTTTCCGCGCCTGCCATGTGCGCTGTTGGCTGCCGGAAAGCGCTGGAGCTGGCGGTGAAGTGGGTCTACTCCGCAGACAACACCATGCAGATGCCTTACAAAGATAACCTGCAAGCACTGATTCATGAGCCAACATTCCGCTTTGCCGTGGACTATAATACTTGGGGCAAGCTGCCCTTCATCATCAAACTTGGTAATTTGGCCGTCCACACGGAGCGTAGTGTACAAGCCAGCGATGCCCTCGCTTCCCTGCAGGGACTTTTTGAGTTCATCCAGTGGGTGGACTATTGCTATGGCACCGATTATGAAGAACGCCAGTTTGAGGAAGCAAAAATCCCGACAGAGCGTGTTATCGTAGACACAAAGAAAATCAAAGAGCAGGAAAGCCTGCTCGGGGAAAAGGACGCAGAGATCGAAGCACTTCGCCAGCAGATCGAGCAGATGTCCACGCAGCTTACCGCTGCAAAGGAACAGCATCAACAGGATCGCACTTTCGTGGCGGCAGACCTTTCCGAGTTCAAAACCCGCAAAATTTACATTGATGTGGACATGAAGCAGATGGGCTGGAAATTCACCGGTGCTGATGCAGATGTACAGGAAGAATACCCCGTTGAAGGTATGGCTGGCATTGTAGGCCAGATGGGATATGTGGACTATGTCCTGTTTGGCAAGGACGGTCTGCCACTGGCGGTCGTAGAAGCCAAGCGATCCAGCAAAGACCCCAACATCGGACGCAAGCAGGCGGTGCTATATGCAGACTGCCTGGAACGCAAATTTGGTCGTCGTCCCATGATGTTCACCACCAACGGTTTCGAAACCTACTTCTGGGACGATCAAAGCAGCCCCCAGCGCAAAGTCAGCGGCATTTTTAGCAAAGATGATTTGCAGAAACTCATGAACCGCAGAACAGAGCGAATGGATCTGATGACCATTCCCATCGACGATCGTATCACCGACCGCTACTACCAGAAAGAAGCAATCCGCGCAGTATGTGAGCAGATCGGTCTCGGATTCAGAAAGCACCTGCTGGTGATGGCCACAGGTACCGGCAAGACCAGAACCGCCTCCAGCTTGACAGATGTACTGAGTCGTGGCAAGCATGTCACCAACATTCTGTTCTTGGCAGACCGCACCGCGCTGGTAAAGCAGGCAAAGGATGACTTTAAGAATTACCTGCCCGATATGTCGCTGTGCAACCTTTGCTCCAATAAAGACGACCGTAGCGCGAGAATCGTATTTTCCACATACCCGACAATGCTGAATGCTATCGACGATATAAAGACAAAAGATGGGCAGAGAATGTTTACCCCGGCACATTTTGACCTCATTATCATCGACGAAAGCCACCGCAGCATTTTCAAAAAGTACCGTGCTATCTTTGAATACTTTGATGCGATCATGGTCGGTCTGACAGCTACCCCGAAAACGGATGTCGATCGCAACACCTATGATTTCTTCGAGATGGAGCATGGCGTTCCCACCTATGCATACGACTACGAGACGGCAGTATATCAGGATCATGTGCTTGTCCCATATTATAACTACGAAGTCAAAACCAAGTTCCTGGAGGAAGGTATCACCTACGATGACCTGTCTGATGAGGATAAGGAACGATACGAGGATGATTTCATCGAAGACGGGCTGATGCCTGACTTCATTCCGTCCGCGCAACTGAACAAGTGTGTGTTCAACGAAACCACGGTGGACACTGTGTTACAGGATCTAATGGAGCGTGGCATCCGTGTCGCAGGCGGTGACCGACTGGGAAAAACTATCATCTTCGCCCAGAACAAGCGCCATGCAGAGTTCATTCTGGAGCGCTTCAATAAGCTGTACCCCAAGTATCACGGCACTTTCGCCCAGCGCGTGATCTGCGACGATACATACGCGCAGACCATTATTGACGATTTCAAGGTGCCGGACAAGGAACCGATTATTGCCGTATCCGTGGATATGATGGACACCGGCATCGATGTGCCGCAGTGCGTCAACCTCGTATTCTTTAAGAAAGTTCGTTCCAAAGCAAAGTTCTGGCAGATGATTGGACGCGGTACTCGTCTGTGCAAGGGGCTTACCTGCACCGATCAGATAGACGGAGAATATACCGACAAAAAGCGATTCCTGATTTTTGATTACTGTGGCAACTTCGAGTATTTCCGCGCTCACAAGGAAGGCTATGAATCCAAGGAAGCCAAATCCCTCACGGAGAACATTTTCGGCAAGCAGGTTAAACTGGCGGTCATGCTCCAAGAAAGCGCTTATGCCGATGATGCATATCAAGCTTGGCGCACAGAACTGGTGGGCGTTTGCTACGCACAAGTAACGGAGTTGAATACTGACCTGATTGCAGTCAAGCTTCGTATGCAAAGCGTGGAAAAATTCAAAAAGCCCGGCGCTTTCAATTTCATCAGCGAGGGCGATAAGGGTGAATTGCTGCAGCAGATTGCGCCAATTGTCCGGCTGGATGATACGGATGAGTATGCCAAGCGTTTTGACAACTTCATGTATGGCCTCATGATCGCAGCGATGGAACAGATGCCTTCCTTCAAGTATGCGCAGAAGCAGTTGCGTGACATTGGTACCCTGTTGGAGCGTAAAATCAGCATCCCACAGGTAAAGGCAAAACTGCCGGTCATAAAAGAAGTAAACACCGATGCATTCTGGGAAGCAAACGACATTCTCCTGTTTGAGAGGGTACGAAAAGAACTTCGTAGCTTAATGCAGTTCCTTGTAGAAGTAGGCCCTGTGAAAAATCCGATTATTACGCATCTTACAGATCCCATTATCGGTGAGCAAGAAGGCATTCAGTTGGATGCGGCATACGACTTCGAGGATTACCGTGCCAAAGTGAATCGCTATGTCAATGAACATGGCAACACACTTGCCATCTACAAGCTGACGCACAACATTCCTCTCTCTCATGGCGATTATCAAGAACTGGAGCGTGTGTTGACAAGCGAACTGGGCAGCAAGGAAGATTATGAGCGCGAATTTGGAGATACGCCTTTCGGTCTGCTGATCCGAAAGATCGCCAAGCTGGATCACGATGCAGCAATGGAAGCGTTCTCCCAGTTTATCAACGATCAGTCGCTGAATCAGAAACAAATTGCATTCCTGCATAAGATCATCAACCACATTGAGCAGAACGGATATATGGAGAGTGTCACCATGCTCACCAAGCCTCCGTTTGATAAGCCGCTCAGCTTCACAAGACTGTTCGATAAAAAGATGCAGATCGCTATCATGGCAGCCATCAACAAAGTAAAGGATAACGCAGTCGTAATAGCTGCTTAATGGAGGAAAAATGAGCAGATTATTATTGGTAAACGGTTCCTGTGCAGATCAGTCGGTTGACGCTGTAGTAAATGCGGCTAACAGCGGATTGTGGGCTGGTGGCGGCATCTGCGGTGTTATTTTCAAAAAAGCAGGATTGGCCGCATTGACGGCAGCGTGTTCCAAATATAAAACACCGCTTAAGGATGGATCGGCAGTCATCACACCTGCGTTTCAGATGAAAAATGCGAAGAATATCATTCATGCGGTCGGGCCTGATTTTTCCCGGACGCCTACTGCTTTCAAGGAACTGTTCGACGCGTACTACAATTCTCTGTGTGTGCTGATGGAAAACGGTCTGCACAGCATTTCATTTCCGCTGATAAGTTCCGGCATCTTCGGCGGTTCGCTGAGCAAACCAGCAGCAGAGTCCACGAAGCAGTGTTGCAGAGCATACAAGAAATTCATAGAAGATCATCCCGACTATGATGTGACGGTAATTCTATGCGCCTACTCATCCAACGAAATGATCGAAGCGCAGAAAATGTTCGATGCCATGACGAATAGTTAGGTAAGAAAGAGAGATAGAGTGATGAAAGCTGGCGAAATACTTATCAACGGCATTTTTAACGGCTCCAGGCTTTTGGAGATTCCGTTTTATCAGCGGGCTTATGTTTGGGACGATGATCAGTGGGACAGATTCCTTGCGG
>JAEDMI010000174.1 GCA_016303085.1 Acetatifactor sp. | reverse complement strand
TGGCAGGCGAAGAAAAAAAGAATCTGTCAGTATCGGATCTGCTGCGTAAATTTGAAGAGGCAAGCGGAAGCGAGTTCGCAAATGACCGCATGATGCTTGCATAAAAAGCTGAATGAAGAAAAGACCGTTAGGATTAAAGTATTATCCTAACGGTCTTTTTGTTAAAAATTAATCTCTCATTAGTTAAATTTAACAAAATTAGCAGATATATTTATTAATTTTATCTATTTAAAAAAATACGTGTTTCTCATATGATAGATATGACAGTATTTTGTAAAACGATTTGCGGAGGAATACAATGAATATCATCTATCATGAGGAATCCGGGATATTTAAGCTGGATACAGAAAAAACAAGTTATGTGATTGCTTTGGCAGACGATGAAAAATTTATCGGCCATGCCTATTACGGTAAAAAAATCAGCGATATCAATGCAGCATATCTGATGCGCACGGAAGAAAATCCGTTTGTACCATCCAGAAACAACAGGGACAGAAGCTCCTTTTTTGATGCTTTTCCCATGGAATTTCCCGGATGTAATACGGGGGATTACAGAGAGAGTGCAATAGAGGTTCTGGATGCGCAGGGACATAACGCAGTTGAACTTGTATACAAGGAACATAGGATTTTTAATGGGAAACCAGGTCTCCCGGGAATGCCTGCAACTTTCGGCAAAGAGGAGGAGTGCATGACTCTGGAGATTGATGCAGAGGATAAATGTCTTGGCATGGAGATTACTCTGCGCTACAGCATTTTTGCCGATGCGGATATTGTTGCAAGAAGCGTGTCTGTAAAGAACAATTCCGAAAAAAGCTTTTTTCTGACCAGAATCATGTCGGCAAGCGTTGATATGGACCAGGAGGATTATAAATTATTGACGCTGCACGGCTCCTGGGCGAGAGAGCGACACATGGATTACCGTGAGATTGGGTACGGAAAGCAGAGCGTGGGGTCCACCAAGGGAGAATCCTCTCATCAGGAGCATCCCTTTATGGCTCTGGTGTCTGAGAAAGCCACACAGGAAAGCGGGAATGTGTACGGATTTCATTTTGTCTATTCCGGTAATTTTTTGGCGCAGGTGGAGAAGACTCAGTTTGACAGCCTGCGGGTACAGATGGGAATTCATCCCAAGAATTTTTGTTATGAGGTAAAGCCCGGAGAGCGCTTTGACGCACCGGAGGTGATTTTGGTATATTCCGGGGAAGGACTGGGCGGTATGACGAGAACGCTCCACGATTTGTACAGAAATCATCTGATTCGCAGTCCTTATAAAGACAAGAAGAGACCGGTTCTGATTAACAACTGGGAGGCAACCTATTTCAATTTTGATACGGAAAAACTGCTGTCCATTGCCCGGGAGGCAAAAAAAGCAGGAATCGAAATGCTTGTTATGGACGACGGCTGGTTTGGCTACAGGAATGATGATAATACAAGTCTGGGAGATTGGACGGTAAACGAAGAGAAGCTGCCCGGCGGTTTGAAATATCTGGTGGACGAGGTGAACAAAATCGGACTGAAGTTTGGTATCTGGTTTGAGCCGGAGATGATTTCGCCCGATTCCGATTTGTATCGGGCACATCCGGACTGGGCCATTGCCATAGAGGGACGTATTCCCTGCCGTTCCAGAAATCAGTATGTGCTTGATCTGACCAGACGTGAGGTGTTGGAATATGTCTACAAAGCGGTTTCAGATATTCTGCACAGTGCCAATATTGAGTACGTGAAGTGGGATATGAACCGTCAGCTCACGGATTTGGGAAGCGTATACCTGGGAAGAGAGAATCAGGGAGAACTGAGCCACAGATATGTGCTTGCAGTTTATGAACTGCAGGAGAGACTGACCAAAGAATTCCCGAATCTGCTTTTGGAAAACTGTTCAGGCGGAGGGGCGAGATTTGATCCCGGAATGCTTTACTACAGTCCGCAGATATGGTGTTCCGATGACACGGATGCCATTGAACGGCTTGTAATTCAGGAGGGAACGGCGCTTATCTATCCTCTTTCCACCATGGGAGCCCATGTGTCGGACTGCCCCAATCATACCGTGGGAAGAAGCACCCCATTCTCTACCAGAGGAAATGTGGCTCTGGCAGGCACCTTCGGATATGAGCTGGATATCACAAAAATCCCGGAGGAGGAGCGCAACCGGATTCCGGAGCAGGTGGCAATGTACCACAAATATAATGATTTGGTGAGAAACGGAGATTACTACCGCATTGCTTCCTATAGGGAGAATCATTTTTACGACTGCTATGAGGTTGTCTCAAAGGATAAAAAGGAAGCACTTATCACCTATGTACAAGTGTTGAATCGTCCCAATTATCACAGCAGAATAATAAAGCCTGCAGGACTGAATCCGGGGATGAGATACAGAAATGAGGAGACAGGTGTCGTGCTTTACGGCGATACCTTGATGAATGCAGGAATCCCGGTACAGGGAATGTGGGGAGATTTTCAGTCTAAGCTGATTCATCTGACGGAAGTACAGGAATAAGGATAACGAGAAGAGGAGACGTGACTATGGCAAAAGCGGTAAAGCTGGCAGATATTGCCGAAAAGGTGGGCGTGAGCACGGTGACGGTGTCAAAGGCTCTTTCCGGTCAAAAGGGTGTCAGTGAAGAAATGAGAGAAAAAATTCAGAAGCTGGCGGATGAACTGGGATATAAACAGCCCTCGGCGGCGCGAAGGGAAAATATAAGAAGACAGAGCTATAACATAGGTGTTCTGATACAGGAGAGTTATCTGGACAAGTATGATTCTTTCTACTGGCAGATGTATCAACAGGTTTCCACCTGTGCGCTGTCCTATGAATGCTTTACTTTGTTGGAGGTGATAAACCCCAGAATGGAGGAGCAGCTGGAGCTGCCCAAACTTTTAAAGGAACAGAAGGTTCACGGGGTCATTGTAATAGGCAAGTTATCATCCCGTTTTTTGAAGATGCTGAGAGCTACCGGTTCTGTACCCGTGGTGTACATGGATTTTACTGACGAGGAACAGAGTACGGATGCGGTGGTATCCGACAGTTATTACGGAGCTTATTATCTGACTAACTATCTGCTGGATCAGGGGCATACAAGAATTGCATATGTGGGTACGTTGCTGGCTACCAGTTCCATCACGGATCGGTACTTCGGTTATGTAAAGGCATTGATAGAGCGCGGAATTCAACCCCGAAAAGATTGGCAGTTGAATGACCGAAATATTGAAAGCGGCTATATAGAGGATGAGTTATTGAAACTCCCGGCAGAAATGCCCACGGCATTCTTCTGCAACTGTGACCTGACGGCAGGTAAGCTGATACAGAAGCTGAAGGCTAACGGTTATCGTGTCCCGGAGGACATTTCCGTGGCAGGCTTTGACAACTATATCTATCCGGGAATCTGCGATGTAAAAATTACTACCTATGAGGTTGACCAGGTTGCTATGGCAAAACAGGCAGTGAAAATTCTCGTGAAACGGATGGGAAAAGAGCCCTGTAGGTATGGAACATATGTGGTCGAGGGACGTTTGGTAATTAAGGAAAGTGTAAAAAAAGTAAATTTATAAAATGAAGTATTTTTAACTTGCAAAAACAATATTAATGGCTTATAATTAAGTTGTTGAAAGCTAAAATTAGCCTAAAGGAGGTTACTATGAGCGAAATAAAAATGATTTCACCTGCGGTGAAAAATGTACCCTGGCAGGAAAAGCCGGAAGGTTTGAAGGGAGCTCCCATTTGGAGATACAATGAAAATCCCATTATCGGACGCAATCCCATTGAGGGTGTGGCGCGTATTTTTAACAGTGCCGTTATGCCCTATGAGGGAAAGTTTATCGGTGTGTTCCGCGGAGAACAGACCAACGGTATCCCTTATATCTATCTTGGCAGAAGTGAGGATGCCATTCACTGGGAGTTCGATCCTAAGCCAATTCCTTTCAAGGACGAGGACGGTAATGACTTTATGCCTTATTATGCGTATGATCCCCGTCTGGTGAAGGTGGAAGATACCTATTACGTTATTTGGTGTCAGGATTTCTACGGCGCAGCCATCGGTATGGCAAAGACCACAGATTTCAAGACCTTTACCAGACTGGAGAACCCGTTCCTGCCTTTCAACAGAAACGCAGTGCTGTTCCCCAGAAAGATAAACGGAAACTTCATGCTGCTGAGCCGTCCTTCCGATTCGGGACACACCCCCTTCGGAGACATCTTTATCAGTGAGAGTCCCGACCTTGTTTACTGGGGCAAACACAGACATGTGATGAGCCGCGGAAACGAGTGGTGGGAGTCCTTGAAGATCGGCGGCGGCGCTGCGCCCATCGAAACAAATGAGGGCTGGCTTCTGTTCTACCACGGCGTAAGCGGAACCTGCAACGGTTATGTATATTCCATCGGAGGTGCCATCCTGGATTTGGAGAATCCCTCCAAAGTACTGTACCGCTGTGAGAACTTCCTGCTGACTCCCGAGGAGTGGTATGAGGAGAGAGGTTTTGTTCCCAACGTTACCTTCCCTTGTGCAACCATTCACGATTCCGAGAGCGGAAAGATTGCCATCTATTATGGCTGTGCAGACAGCTATGTAGGTCTGGCATTCACAAAGTTGGACGAAATTGTGGCTTACATCAAGGAGCACAGTGTGACAAACGACACTGACAGAGAAATCGGAAAGAGATAATTCTGCCAAATAAAAAGCAGGGCTGTTGTAAATATGGTTACATTTGCAACAGCCCTTTTCGTCTGGTCCGGATTTGAAAGAGGAGGAAATAAATATGACGACGGCTATGGAGTTTGTAAAGAATATCAGAGTGGGTATCAGCATCGGAGATACGTTGGATGCCACGGATGATGCACTGCCTAAAGAGGCATCTCCTGAAAAATTTGAGACTGCCTGGCATAAACCTGTAATTAAAAAGGAGCTGGTGGATACCATACTGAAAACCGGATTCAATTTAGTGCGAATTCCGGTGTCATGGAGAAATCATCTTGGACCCGGACCGGAATTTCAGATAGAGCCCTCCTGGTTGGACAGGGTGCAGGAGGTAGTGGATTACGCATACAAAAAAGGCGCTTATGTAATTCTGAATCTTCATCATGAGGACTGGAATTATCCATATTATGATAATGAAAAGGCGGCATGCGAAAAAATGCGGGCTGTCTGGTGCCAGCTGGCAGAGCGCTTTAAAGACTATGACACCAGACTGATTTTTGAGGGACAGAATGAGCCAAGGAAGGTAGGAACTCCTTTGGAGTGGAACGGGGGAGACAAA
>JAEDMI010000173.1 GCA_016303085.1 Acetatifactor sp. | reverse complement strand
CGTATTTTCCATGGGTACGGATCACAAGCCCGTGGAGATTGCAAGAGAAGCAATTGCTTATGCGGAAAAGAACGGTCACAATGTGGTTATTCTGGATACTGCGGGACGTCTTCATATAGACGAGGACATGATGGCGGAGCTTCAGGAAATCAAGAGCAGCATTTCCGTTCACCAGACCCTCCTGGTGGTAGATGCCATGACCGGTCAGGATGCCGTGAATGTGGCAAGGGAATTTGATGAGAAGATAGGAATTGACGGTGTAGTCCTGACCAAGATGGACGGAGATACCCGAGGCGGTGCGGCACTTTCCATAAAGGCTGTCACCGGAAAACCTATTTTGTATGTAGGCATGGGCGAAAAACTCTCCGATATGGAACAGTTTTACCCGGATCGTATGGCAAACAGAATTCTGGGCATGGGAGATGTATTGTCTCTGATTGAAAAGGCTCAGGAAAATATGGACATAGACGAAGACAAGAGCCGTGAGATGGCAGGCAGAATGAAGAAGGGTAAGTTTGACTTTGAGGATTACCTGGAGAGCATGAAGCAGATGCGTAATATGGGCGGCTTGTCAAGTATCCTGAGTATGCTGCCCGGAATGGGAATGAAGGGCGGCGATTTGGATTCTATGGTGGATGAAAAACAGCTGAAGCAGACGGAAGCAATTGTACTTTCCATGACAAAGGAGGAACGCCGCAATCCCAAGCTTCTGAATCCCCAGAGAAAGCATCGTATTGCAAGAGGCGCAGGCGTGGATATCGCTGCGGTAAACCGTTTCGTCAAACAGTTTGAACAAACCCAGAAGATGATGAAGCAATTTGGCGGAGGAAAAAAACACGGTCGGGGCATGTTCGGCGGTTTCCCCGGAATGAAGGGCGGTTTTCCTTTTTAAACTTGATGAATGTGACTGTAACAAAAGCAGGCATTTCATATAAAGAAACTATTTAAAAGCATTTAGATGGAGGAAAAAACAATGGCAGTAAAGATCAGATTGAGAAGAATGGGACAGAAGAAGGCTCCTTTTTATAGAATCATTGTAGCTGATTCTCGTTCCCCCAGAGACGGAAGATTTATCGAGGAGATCGGCACCTACGATCCCAGCACCGACCCCAGCACCTTCAAGATTAACGAAGAGCTGGCTAAGAAGTGGCTGGCAAACGGCGCTCAGCCTACCGAGCAGGTTGGAAAACTCTTCAAGGCAGCTGGTATCGAAAAATAAATTTTGATTCTTTGGAGGTGGCTTATGAAGGAATTAGTTGAAGTAGTTGCGAAAGCACTTGTAGACAATCCGGATGAGGTTGTTGTAACCGAGAAAACCGAAGGTAAAAATACAGTCATCGAACTTCATGTAGCTGCATCCGATATGGGTAAGGTTATCGGCAAACAGGGCAGGATTGCAAAAGCAATTCGCGCTGTTGTGAAGGCTGCATCATCCAAAGATAACAAAAGAGTGGATGTTGAGATTGTATAATACACGCATTAAGCGTGTACGGAGTGTCCCTGTGAGGCATTCCGGGGTTACTGAAAAGTCGGGAGGAACAGGCAATGGCATGTCCCTCCCTGTTCTTTCTTACGGAGACAGAAATGGAAGATTTTTTTCAGATTGGAATTATTACTTCTACTCACGGATTGAAGGGGGAGGTAAAGGTGTTCCCTACCACAGATGACGTAAGGCGCTTTAAGCGTCTGAGAGAAGTCATACTGGATACGGGGAAGGAGCGAATTGACCTTGAGGTTGAAAACGCTAAATTCTTTAAGCAGTTTGTCATTCTGAAATTCAAGGGGATTGACGATATCAATGAAGTGGAAAAATACCGCAAGGCATCACTTCTGGTGACAAGAAAGAATGCTGTCAGACTGAAAGAAGATGAGTACTTTGTGGCTGATCTGATGGGCCTGAAGGTGCAAAATGAGGACGGTACGGAAATCGGTGTGCTGCGTGATGTCATGGAGACAGGTGCAAATGACGTCTACATCATCGACCTGAACGACGGACGGGAATTGCTTTTGCCTGCCATCAGACAGTGCGTTCTTGAGATTGACGTGGAAGCAGGCTTCATCAGAATTCATATTTTGGAAGGATTACTGGACGAGGAATCATGAAGCTTCATGTTTTGACTTTGTTTCCCGAGATGATATTGCAGGGGCTTGCTCCCAGTATCATCGGAAGGGCAGTGGAAAAGAATATTCTTTCGCTGGAAGCCGTGAATATCAGGGATTACACTCTGAACAAGCACGGAAAGGTGGATGATTATACTTACGGCGGCGGTGCGGGTATGCTGATGCAGGCACAGCCTGTTTTTGATGCCTGGAAGGCTGTGACGGGAGGGAAAAGGGTTCGGACAATCTATCTGACACCTCAGGGAATTCCTTTTACACAGAAAATGGCGAAAGAACTGGCCGGAGAAGAAGAATTGGTTTTTCTCTGCGGACATTATGAGGGAATCGATGAGCGTGTATTGGAGGAAGTGGTAACGGACTATGTCTCCATCGGAGATTATGTGCTCACGGGCGGCGAACTCCCCGCTATGGTAATGATAGATGCGGTGGCGAGATTGGTTCCCGGCGTGTTGGGCAACGAAACTTCTGCGGAGGATGAGAGCTTTCATAATGATTTGCTGGAATATCCCCAGTATTCCAGGCCGGAAGTATGGCATGAAAAGAAGGTCCCGGAGGTACTTCTGTCGGGAAATCATGCAAAGATATCAAAGTGGAGGCTGGAACAGTCGGAGGCGCGCACACTGAAATTCCGCCCGGACTTGTATGAAAAATATCGGGAGAAACAACACCTGATTAAACGGCTTTCCAAGGATAAACGCAACAATATTCACATGATGGAGAGTCTTTCCCGGGGGAGAGGAGAAGTCCTTTACTCAGAAGGTGAGAACCTGATTATCTTTGACAGAGAGGCAGCAACCTGCATGATGACGGCAGAGAACGAAGAAACGGCAAGAAAACTTTCGGAGAAGCTGCCGCCTGAGACAAAGTGGGTGATTTCAAATCAGAACTTTGTAAAGGAAGTCCTGGAATCTTTAGGATACGGCTTGTGGGGAAGCTGCAGTCAGTATCTTTATACAGCGAAGGAGTCATTGCCGGTCCGGTATAAGGAAATTCGCAGTCTTAAAACAGAGGATGTTCCCTATGTAAGCAGCCGTTACGAGCATGATACGGAGGAATATATCAGAGAACGAATTCAGGCGGGAGATATGTACGGTGCCTTTGACCATGGGAGACAGATTGGTTTTGTGGGACTTCACACTGAGGGCAGCATGGGGTTGCTCTATGTGGAGGAAGGCTATCGCAGACAAGGTATAGCGGAGTCGCTGGAGGCTTACTGCGTAAACCGCTGCCTGGAAAAAAGCCGG
The DNA here is from genome assembly GCA_016303085.1 of Acetatifactor sp. Taxonomy (GTDB): domain Bacteria; phylum Bacillota; class Clostridia; order Lachnospirales; family Lachnospiraceae; genus Acetatifactor. The sequence goes on along the minus strand of JAEDMI010000173.1, from coordinate 1,885 downwards.
ACACCCTACGGCCATGTCATGGAAGGGAACACCGCTTCTGAGCATTTGCAGGAGAAGCTGGGATTTTACAAGGCATCCCGAAGCGTTTACTGGCTTAGTGGGGGAAAAGGTTAGCTTGAAAAAAACACTTGCATTTTATGTACCTGTATGTTAAAATCTGAATGTTGTGACAACGAAGATGGTCCTCTGTTACAGGAAATGTATTAAGAACATCCATTTTATGAAGGAGGCTCGTTATGAGTGATATTATCAAAGAAATCGAAGCAGAACAGTTAAAGGCATCCGTTGATGAGTTTGAAGTTGGCGATACCGTTAAGGTTTACGGCAAAATCAAAGAGGGTAACCGCGAAAGAATTCAGGTGTTTGAGGGCGTTGTCCTGAAGAGACAGGGCGGCAGCAACAGAGAGACCTTCACCGTAAGAAAGATTTCCGGCGGCATCGGCGTTGAGAAGACTTGGCCTGTACATTCCCCCAATGTAGAGAAGATTGAGGTGGTGAGAAAGGGTAAAGTAAGACGCGCAAAGCTGAACTATCTGAGAGACCGTATCGGTAAGAAGGCAAAGGTTAAGGAACTCGTTAAGTAATCATGAGAGTGAAAGGACAATTACATATGTAGTTGTCCTTTTCTTATTATTGGAATTGTGTTATACTTATTTAAAATGTAATTTTGAGTGGGAAACAGTATGGCGAGAAGAGGTAAGGGCTTAAGCTTTTACAGAAGAAGGAAAAAAATAAGCTCCGCATTGATTCGGGAAGTGTTCAGCTGGGTGTTTGGGATACTGGCGGCAATCTTTATTGCATCGGTAGTAGTTTTCTTTTTTGGGATGACTACAAAAGTGGTTGGTGTGTCCATGGAGCCAACTCTTTACAGCGGTCAGAAAATTTTTGTGGATCGTTTCCGATATGTATTGTCATCGCCGAAAAAGGGAGATGTGGTTGTGTTTCTTCCGAACGGGAACGAGAACGCTCACTATTATGTGAAGCGGGTGGTTGCCACTCCGGGGGACCATCTGATAATCCGTGACGGGACTCTTTTTGTAAACGGAATTGAGAGCGAATGGGTAACGGAATATATTGCGGATCCCGGGATTGCGTTCAATGAACTGACGTTGGGAAACGGCGAATACTTTTGCGTCGGGGATAATCCGGCCAACAGCGAGGACAGTCGTTCTGCAAACATCGGTCCGGTGAAGGACAGTGATATTATAGGAAAGGCGTGGTTCCGTACCAAATGTGAAGAACAGGGTATGGGCTTTATAAAGTAGAGTATGAATTATCAATGGTATCCCGGTCATATGACGAAAGCAAAGCGTATGATGCAGGAGAATATAAAGCTGATTGATTTGATTATTGAGCTTGTGGATGCAAGAATTCCTCTGAGTAGCCGAAATCCCGATATTGACGAGTTGGGAAAGAATAAAGCCAGAATTGTGTTGCTGAACAAGGCGGATTTGGCAGACCCCGAGTACAATAAACAATGGATGAATTATTTTGAAAATTTGGGCGCACATGTGCTGGAAGTCAATTCCAAGAGCGGGAACGGTATCAAGGCAATCAACGGACTTGTGCGGGAGGCATGCAGGGAGAAAATTGAGCGGGACAAAAAGCGCGGTATTGTAAACCGTCCGGTTCGGGCCATGGTTGTGGGAATCCCGAATGTGGGAAAATCAACCTTTATCAATTCCTTTGCGGGAAAGGCCTGTGCAAAGACCGGCAACAAGCCGGGAGTCACGAAGGGAAAGCAGTGGATACGTTTGGATAAGAGTCTGGAACTGCTGGATACGCCGGGTATTCTTTGGCCTAAATTTGAAGACCGGCAGGTGGGAATGAGGCTGGCTTTTATCGGTTCTATGAATGATGAGGTCATTATCATGGAGGAACTGGC
>JAEDMI010000172.1 GCA_016303085.1 Acetatifactor sp. | reverse complement strand
GCTCCCGTGGTGGTGAACGGGGTTCAGAGTGTGGAGGCTTATATCAATCCCATACCCAGCGGTCTTGTTCTGACGGGAATCGTGGTCTCCGTCTCCGTCACGGCATTGATGCTTTCTTTGACAATTCGCCTGTATCACAGGTATCATACCCTGGATTTGGACGAGATATCCGCGCTGTTGAAAAAGGAGGGCAAATAATGGATTTTGTAAGAAACCTTCCTTTTATCTCAATTATCCTGTCGTTGTTTTCCGGTCCGCTGTCCTCCATATTAAACGGAAAATGGGCAAAGCGGGTGAACACAGCGGTGATATCCGTTATCGGCCTTATGTCGGCGGCTGTGCTGGTTTATGTACTGCATACGGGACAAGAATTCGTCTATTACATGGGACACTTTCCCGCTCCCTGGGGAAATGAAATCCGCGTGGGTATACTGGAAGCATTTATGGCAACCTTTTTCTGTATTATCATGCTGCTTTGCATGCTGGGCGGTATCGCAGAGAGACAGAAGGAGATTGAAGAAAGTAAGCAGAATCTTTACTATATCATGGTAAATCTGCTGTTGTGTTCTCTGTTGGCGCTGATCTATACCAACGATTTGTTTACCGCTTATGTGTTTGTGGAAATCAACACCATCTCCGCCTGCGGTCTGATTATGATTAAGCAGAACGGGCGAACCATCGAAGCGGCAACGAGATATATGATTATGAGTCTGCTGGGTTCCGGTATGCTGCTTCTGGGCATCTGCTTTTTGTATGATCTGACGGGACAGCTGCTTATGAGCAGTATCAAGGAAGAGGTACAGCTTCTTGCTGCTTCGGGACAGTATCATATCCCTTTGATTGTATCGCTGGGTCTGATGTCTGTGGGTCTGGCCATAAAGAGTGCACTTTATCCTTTTCATGCCTGGCTGCCGGATGCCTACGGATATTCTACTCTGTCCTCCGCGGCAATCCTGTCATCTCTGGTTTCCAAGGGATATATCTTTTTACTGGTAAAAATTTTCTACAGGGTAATCGGATTCAATGTGGTCTGCGACAGTAAGGTAATCAATGTACTGTTTGTGTTTGGCATCATTGGCATGATTATGGGCTCCGTCAGCGCTATCAAGGAGAAGGATATCCGCAGAATGATAGCTTTTTCTTCCGTAGCACAGATTGGCTATATATACATGGGCTTCGGTCTGGGGACAGAGGTTGCGGTGGTGGCAAGTGTTTACCATATTCTGTCCCATGCGGCCACAAAGTCCCTGCTTTTCGTGGCCGCCTCCGGCCTCACGGATGCTTCCGGCGGCAGCAGGCATTTCCGGGATTTGACCGGTGCCGGATACCGGAACAAGCCGGCGGGAGTAGCCTTTACCGTGGGGGCGCTTTCCATGGTAGGTATCCCTATGTTCTCCGGTTTTATCTCCAAGCTGCTCTTTGCACAGGCAGCCATGGGACATGCGCATAAAATGCTCCCCACGTTGATTGCGCTGGCTATCAGCACCGTGTTGAACGCGGTTTATTTTATGAAAACGGTTATCCGCATCTATACGCCGGTACCGAAAAATCCGGATGAGGCTACGGTGAATGTACTGCCTACCACGGAATGTACAAACATTTCCGCAAAAGAGCAGCCGGTGAAATTCGTGACACTGATTTTATTTATTATCCTGAACTTGATTTTAGGTCTTAACTCTGAGCCTATCATCCGGTTAATCGAAACCGGACTGAATATGTTCGGATAAATGAACGTATTGTGTCGAACAAAATATGTGCCGGACATTGCCCGGTACAATTGTTTTAGAAAGAAGGTTTATAATGGACGGAATGATTCTGATCTCCATTGCGCTGCCTGCCGTAGCGGGAATTCTGTTGTTGGCAGATTCTTTTGCCCGGCATCTGAAAGCATCCGGCACTGTGGGGAAAAAGCCTGTTATAAAGGAAATGACAGGGAAACAGTTGAGAGGTATGCATGCCTTTGCAGGAGCGGTGATGTTGATTTCTGCCGCACTGACCATGATTGCTGCCTGGACAGGAGAGAGAAGTCTTACGCTTTTTATTCTGTTGGATAAGATTCCCGTCTGCTTTAAGATAGATGAAATCGGCAGGCTGTTTGTGACGATTGTCACGATTGTCTGGCTGCTGGCAGGCTTTTATGCCTTTGCCTATATGAAGCATGAAGGGGAAGAAAAAAGGTATTTTGGTTTTTATCTATTGTTGTACGGTGTGCTGGTGGGGCTGGATTTCTCGGGAAATCTGATTACCATGTACCTGTTTTATGAATTGATGACTCTGACGTCCATGCCGCTGGTGCTGCATAACGGCAGTAGGGAAGCCATCATGGCGGCACTGAAATATCTGTTCTATTCCATGTGCGGAGCCTATGCCGGACTCTTCGGTATCTTTTTCCTGTACCGGTACTGCAGTTCGTTTACCTTCACAGCCGGAGGAACCTTGGATGCTGCAGCAGTAAGCGGCCATGAGGGACTTCTGTTGATTGCGGTGTTCGTGATGCTTGTGGGCTTCGGTGCAAAGGCGGGTATGTTGCCTCTGCACTCCTGGCTTCCCACGGCTCACCCCGTGGCACCTTCCCCGGCCTCCGCTTTCTTGTCCGGTATTATTGTAAAGTGCGGTGTATTGGCTACCATCCGCTCTGTCTTTTATATTGTCGGGCCGGACTTTATCAGAGGGACCTGGGTACAGTATACGTGGATGACCCTGACGTTGATGACGGTTTTTATGGGTTCCCTTCTGGCCTTTCGGGAGCCTGTCTTCAAAAAGAGACTGGCCTATTCCACGGTCAGCCAGATTTCCTACATTTTGTTCGGCTTGTCTCTGCTGACTCCTACAGCCTTTGCGGGAGCACTGCTTCACACGGTGGCACATGCCTTTGTGAAATGCGGGCTGTTCCTGACAGCAGGAGTGTTCCTGTATAAGTACGGTTACACAAGGGTGGAACAGTTGAAGGGCATGGGAAAGAAAATGCCTGTAGCCATGTGGTGCTATACCATTTTTGCCCTGGCGTTAATCGGTATTCCTCCCACAAACGGGTTTATCAGCAAATGGTATCTGGCCCAGGGTTCCCTGCAATCGGGAATCAATGTATTTTCCTGGCTGGGACCGGTGGTGTTGTTGGTCAGTGCTCTTTTGACTGCGGGATATCTGCTGCCTGTTACCATGAAGGGATTTTTTCCCGGGGAGGAGGGGACGGAGACGGATTTGAGAAAGGATGAGCCTTCGCCCTGTATGCTGCTGCCCCTGATTATTCTGGCAGTGCTGGTGTTGCTGTTGGGAGTACTTCCGAATCCGCTGATTCAATATGTCACCCATGCGGCAGCTGTGGTACTGCAATAGGAAGGAGGAGAAAATATGAGTGAAATATGTATGCTGATTGCGATTCTCCTCCCGTTGTTCGGAGGTATTCTGGTTCCCCTGCTTTCCTTTAAAAGCAGGAGAATCATGTTGATTTATATGGAGACGGTGGTAGTCCTGACCTCCGTATTGATGTTTCTGCTTTTGCTGGGCAGACCGGAGGAGGCTTTGACTGTGTTCCGTTTTACGGGAAATCTGAGCATAACTCTGCGGATTGACGGGCTGGGGGGTTTGTATGCGGGGCTGGTGGCATTTCTTTGGCCCCTTGCCATGCTTTACTCTTTTGAGTATATGAAGCATGAGCAAAACGAGAAATCCTTTTTCATGTTCTATATGATTACCTACGGAATCACTCTGGGTGTAGCGCTGTCGGAGAATATTCTGACTATGTATTTCTTCTTTGAGATGCTGAGCCTGGTGACACTTCCCTTGGTGATGCATACCCGGACGAGAGAGGCAATTCTGGCCAGCCGTACTTACCTGTACTATATGCTGGGAGGTGCAGCTTTTGCTTTCGTGGGTATGATATTTATTCTGACCTACGGAACCACCTCTTCCTTTGTGCCGGGGGGTGTGTTGGATATGGTGAAAATCGGAGACAGAACTAATATGCTTCTCGTGATTTTCGTGCTCTGTTTCTGTGGTTTTGCGGTAAAAACCGCCATGTGGCCCTTCTCCTCCTGGCTGCCGAAAGCCGGGGTGGCGCCTACGCCCGTGACGGCTCTGCTCCATGCGGTGGCAGTGGTAAATACCGGTGCTTTTGCCACTATGCGGGTGACCTATTTCAGCTTCGGTGCTGATGTGCTTCGCGGTACCGGTGCACAGTATACGTTGATGGTTCCCATTATATTTACCATTGTATACGGCTGTAGCCGTGCCTTAAAGGAGACTCACATTAAGAGAAGACTTGCCTGGTCTACGGTGAGCAACCTGTCTTATATCCTGTTTGGCGTGATTTTGATGACACCTATGGGGCTGACCGGTGCCATGGCCCATATGTTGTTTCATTCCTTTATGAAGATATGTTCTTTCTTCTGTGCAGGGGCTGTGATGTACAAGACCGGCAGAAATTATGTCCACGAGTTGGACGGATTCGGCCGGAAAATGCCCCGGGTATTTGTGATATTTACGGTTTCTGCCCTTGCCCTTATGGGTGTGCCGGGACTCTGCGGCTTTGTCAGCAAATGGAATCTGGCTAAGGCGGCGGTGAACAGTGAAAATACGCTGGCTTATATCGGTGTGGCGGCACTTTTGGTTTCCGCCCTGCTTACGGCAGTCTATATGCTGACAATTGTAGTGCGGGCTTTCTTTCCCGGGAAGGATTTCGATTATGAGACCATCCGCGACGTGGAAGACCCGAATTGGATGATGCTGGTGCCTCTTTTTGTTTTCGCAATTGTGATATTTATTTTTGGTCTGCATTCCGGCCCGGTGATTAAGCTGCTGGCGGAAATTGCTGCCGATGCTTTGGCAGGTTAGGTTGAAAAGCCGCTTTTGGCGGCAGAATGAGAGGAAAAAATGGTAGAAGTAATTTTGGCTGTTCTCGTTTTCTTTCCTTTTGCAGCGGGTCTGATTGTCTACGCGCTGGGGGTTCGGGGCAGAAAACAGCCTGTAGGAGACGGCTCTTTCCGAGGCAGTAAAAAAGGTCTGAATCAGCCAGCACAAATTGTGGCGTTCTGTTCCGTGGTAATGGAGTTTCTGCTGGTGGCTTATCTGGCAGTTTTGTTTTATGAGCGTAACCGGATTATGTATCTGTCCTTTTATGACGGTACGGAATCAACCGGTATCCCGCTTTTGTTTTGCGTCCCTGAAATTTGCGGATTCGGATTAAACTTCTGCATGGATGGATTCCGCCTGATTTATGCGGGTGTGGCGGCGCTTATGTGGATGATGACAAC
>JAEDMI010000009.1 GCA_016303085.1 Acetatifactor sp. | reverse complement strand
CGGACAAACGGTTTTCAAGACCGCCTCGTTATGACCACTTCGATATCTCTCCAAGCGTTCCGCCATTTCAACGGCAAGGACTATTCTACCAAAAAGCAGATTCCATGTCAACACATTTTTACAAAAAACTAGGAAGAAAACAAGAAGGAATTTTTATGACTCGGCAGTCAAAATCATATTGCCGTAAATACCGCCGATTTCCTGTAATTCATGTGCAATCATGGCTCCGAAATTCACTGCGCCGTCGTACCTTAAATGTGTGTTGTCTCTGGACTCCTCGGGATGTTGGGGATATTCGTTCGCATCGAAATACATATACCATCTCCGGCTACCGGGCTCTCCTGCCTTTTTCAGGGCGGCGCGGCTCATGGTATAAAGATCCACCAGTGGTACTCTGCTCTTCTCTGCGGTCTGCTTCATAGCAGAAACATAATCGGAATGTGCTCCGATTCCCAATCTTTTTTCATCCATAAAGCATCTGCGCTCCAATGGAGTAATCAGAACAGGATATGCCCCCTTTGTACGCGCCACATCAATAAATATCTCCAGATTGTCCATAAAGGAAGAAAAAGGCTCAGTGTAGCGTGCGGGATCCTGGTTTTTTTCATCATTATGTCCGAACTGAATAAACAGAAAGTCTCCCTTGCCGATTTTCTCCTCAATCGCTTTCAATCTTCCTTCATCAATAAAGCTCTTGGTGCTTCTTCCGTTCTTTGCATAATTCTCAACAGTATACCCCTCTTTCAGGAACAAAGGAAAAACCTGTCCGATACCTGTCTGAGGATATGTGGAATAATCATTTGTCTGCACGGTGGAATCACCGGCCCAGAATATTTTATTCATCGCTGTAAACCCGTTCTTTCTATATAAATATGGCAGGGAAGCCGATGCCTCCCTGCCATCCGGAAATCGATTACTCTTTTACCGCACCGATGTTGACACCCTTTACAAAATATTGCTGTAAGAAAGGATACAGAACCATGAAAGGAATAATAACAACGATGATAGCCGCGTTTTTAACCGTATTCTCGGTTGCGTCACCCGCCGTCTGAGGCATATCGCTACCCATGATAACGCTTCTCAGCTTCATCTGGAAGTTGTATAAATCCGAATTGGTGATATACAGCTTGTAATGTGTGTAGTCATTCCAGTACGCAACGGCATAGAACAAACCGATGGATGCCAACGCTGCCTTGGACATGGGAAGCACAATTCTGAGGAAGGTCTGCATAGGAGAACAGCCGTCCAACGTCGCCGATTCAAACAGGCTGGCAGGAATACCCTCAAAGAAGTTTCTCAACAGTACCAGGTTATATACGTTCAGCGCCGGGAAGAGGATAACCACCCATATGGTATTAGTCAGGTGTAAGGACCTCAGTACCAGGTAAGTAGGAATCATACCGCCGTTGAAAATCATGGTAAAGAGCAGGAAGTTCGCAAAAAATGTACGTCCGGGCATATTCCACTGAATCAGGACATATGCACCCATGGTAGAGATAACCAGTGCCAATGCAGTACCGCTGATTGTGGTAAGGAAGGAAATCAGCAGAGGCTGATACAGCGTAGGATTGCTGAACACGGACTTATATCCGTCCAAGCCAAATTTCTCAGGCCACAGTTTCATACCATAAGCAGTCTTCAGGTCAAAGGAGTCCACCAGAATCTTCCACATAGGAACAATAATAATCAGTGCAAGAATTATAAAAATCAGTCCGTTGACAACGCGGAATACTGACCACTTGCTTTTCGTTTTTGCTTTCATCTTGGCACCTCCTATACGATTCCGCGGCCGTCACGTACCTTTTTACTCCACTGGTTACAGGTTAGGACAAGTATACAGCCGACTAAGGATTTAAACAGACCGATGGCTGTGGTATAACCATAATTCGGAATCGCACCACTGTTAAAGGTCTGATAGTAAATATAGGTTTCAAGGACATTTGCAGTACCCAGCACCGCGTCATTCTGCAATACAAAGGCGGACTCAAACAAATTCATAACCTTTGCAAGGTTTAAGATGAATACCGTCAGAATAGTATTTGCCAGGGCTGGGAAAGTAATATAGCGCATCTTGCCCCAGCGTCCCGCACCATCGATTGCTGCCGCTTCGTAAAGTTCTGTATTAATTCCGGCCAGAGTCGCCATAAAGATAACGGTCTGCCAACCGGTTTCTTTCCATATATTAATAAGGTAATAAGAAAATCTCCACCATTTTTCCGAGCCCAGGAAATAAATCATCTTGTCGGGCTGCAATACACCGATATTCACCAGGAAGGTATTCACCAGACCGTGGTTGGTAGGTGCCAAAATCAGGGAGAAAATGGATGCCGTTACTACCCATGACATAAAATGAGGCAGGTAAAGTATGGTCTGCACTGCCTTTTTGAAATGAATATTGACAAGTTCATTCAGGAACAGTGATACAACTACCGCAAACGCAGTTGTCAGTATCAGTTTCGTAACACTGATTACTATGGTATTGGTAAAGGCCGACCAGAAATTGGCCATACCAAACATTTTCTGAAAGTTTTTCAGTCCCACAAAGACAGGTTCCTTGATTCCGTTATAGTTGGTAAAGGCATAGCGGATACCAACCATGGGAAGGTAACTGAAAATAATTGCAAAAACAAATACAGGAAGAAACATCAGATAGAATCCTCTGTATCTATATATGGTAGCAGCAAGCTTTTTGCCGGACATCTTCTGCTTCGGCGCTTTTGTTTTTGTTTTTTTCATATCTGTTCTTCCTCTTCTTAAAACAAGTCTCTCATACTTTTCATGAATATGTGGAGCCGCGGATTTCTCCGCAGCTCCACGTTCATTTCAGAAAGGATTACTGATTCAGAGATTCAACGATTGCGTCGGACCAAGCCTTGCCGCCGTCAGCCTCATATTTTGCATATGCTTCATCAACGCTCAGTTCACCCATGGTAACCTTTGCGATCAGCTCGTTCTTCAGAGTGGTCAGGTCACCGTTGAACTCGCTCATTGTCTCGGTAGTAGGAACAATGAAAGCAGATTTGCAGTTTGTGTTGAACAGTTCCTGTGCATTCTTAGCAGTCTCAGTTACGCTGTTTTCAGGAGCTTCCAGGTTAACCAGAGCCAGCATGGGATCGATGTGAGCCTTGGTATAAGCAGTGGTAGGCTTCTCAGCGTTGGGCAGGAAGTGGAACTCACCCTCAGCGTAGGTCTTAGCCTTAGCTTCATCATCTGCCCACAGAGTCTCAGCAGCTGTAGACCAGTGGCATCCCTCTACACCGTAGGTGAACAGGAACTGTACATCGCCGCCATCCTGCATAGCCTCGATGAAATACTTAAATACGCCTTCAGGATTCTCACAAGAAGAAGTGATGCACCATGCGGGAGTAATACGGTCAACATAAGCGCCAACCTCTGCAATAGGAGGAAGTGCTACCAGATCTCCGCTCAGTCCGTTTGCTTCCAAGTTGGTCTTCAGGTTGTTTGCCCAAGTACCTGCCCAGTAGGTAAAGATGCCGAACTCGTCGCTGTAGAACTTGTTACGGCAATCGGAAGTACCGTTTGTCAAAGTTGTAGGATCAATGTAGCCTGCCGCATAAGCATCAGCAAGTCTCTGCATAGCAGCCTTCATGGAATCAGTATTGAAACCGTCGTACCAAACACCGTTCTCATCCTGAATAAAGGAAGGATATGCATCCTGATAGAACTCAGGCAGGTAGTTTGTATAAGGAGCCTCTTTACCTGCAAAACCTGCTGCGGATACAGCGAAGGTGTTGCCGTTTACGCCGTCACCGTCGGGATCGCCGGTGGTGAATGCGTCCAACATAGCAACATACTCTTCATAGTTGGTAGGTACAGAAGTGATACCCACATTGTCCAGCCAGGTCTGCTTAACATAAGTAACACATCCGTTACCATGTGTAGCGGGCATACCGAACAGCTTGCCGTTAATTCTCAAGCTGTCAACAACGCCTGCGCTACCAGCCTTAGCTTCGTGTCTTGCCTTCAAATCGGAGGAAGCATATGCATCGGTCATATCCCACAGAACGCCTTCAGCTGCATAACCTGCATAATATGTAGAGGAAAGGATGATAACATCCGGCCAATCGCCACCGGCGATGGTCTGACCTACTACATCATAGTAAGCATCATGGTCGGGCTGAATTACGTTAACCTCAATACCGGTCAGCTCGGTATACTTCTTCCAGAATTCATCACCGTAGTTCTCCTTCGTAGGAACGGTACCGTCAATCATAACGGTAATGGAATCAGGCTTCTCAACCTCTGCTACAGCAGGTGTCTGTTCGGAAGATCCTGCCTGACTCTCGGAAGAACTTCCATTAGAAGCGGGAGTGCTTGCGGGAGTGTCGGTGTTTCCGCAGCCTGCCATTGTAGCTACCATTGCAGTAGCAAGGAACAATGAAATAAGTTTCTTTTTCATAAAAACCTCCTAAAATTTTGTTATTCTTCACAAATGTAAGGGCTTACATATGTGTTGACTTAACCATACCATTTAGCGCGTTCAGAAGCAAGGAACAAAATTTGACATATGGGACAAAATTTGTTGCCCGTTTTTTGCATTCCTTGATTTTTCAGGCTTTTTTCACTTTCCCATGTCAATTTTTACTAGTTTATGATATAATAGGCGCAAGGGAAAACCAAGCGACGCCGAAGGCAGCATTGGGTTTTATGCGCCGTTTAATGAGCAAACTGTCTGCGAAGCAGATAATAAAGCACCAATGGTGCGTGGTACTAAAAGCGCTTACATACCTAATTTGCATCAAAAAGGACAATAAAATATATGAAAATCACGCGTTATCAAAAAGAAGATAAAGAAAATATGGTATCATCTGCCCCGAATGTCACTGACAGTCCCAGTGTCAGAAGCTTTCGGCGCTTCTGCATTCTTTATACCTGCTTTCTGTTTGTTATCATGGCCTTGGCTGTCTATGCCCATGCTGCCTCCGCCAAAAGCACGGAAGAGAAATTCTGGACTCAGAACCGGAATACCTTCGGCAGCAAAGTAGCTCTTCTGGACAATGCACTCATTACCATCGACTCCTATTGTCGGCAATTGACCCAGGACAGTGCTTTTCTCAACCTGGCAAAAATGGAAGAAGCCAACCAGACCAGCTTCTATGTCCAGGGATATTCCTTTAAGAACAACATGTCCTCATCCCTGACTGCATATCCCAATCTTCCTTTGACCGACTATTTTCTTTATCTTCGGAATACGGATTATGTAGCATCCATCCGTTCCTTCCGCACAGCAGCCCTTTACTACGCCAAGGACTATCCGGGTGGCTCTTCCGATGATTATGAGGCCTGGAGAGATTGTATCATTCATGCAGACAGCGGAACCATGCACTTTTTCCCCGGCGCTGCCGCCAATGGTGCCGCAGATATATATCTGTACTTAATAGATATGAATGAACTTACCTATCAAAACATAGCTGTTACTGCGGGCTTTAAATTCGATTATCATAAGTTGAGATCCATGTTCGACGATGTACCGTTGGAAGGTGGCTGCCTCATGGCTATTGACGCTTCCGGTCAGCCGGTATTCTGTTTTTCAGGAGACGAATACGACCGTTCCGAAGCCACAGACTATTCGGAATTGGCCCGGGAGCTGCCCCTGATGCCATACAGGGATAATTTTGCATCTATCTCTTACCATTCCGAAAAAATGCACGTCACCAGAGTAAATTCTTCATTTAATAACTGGTGTTATTATCTTATTCAGCCCGCTTCCCTTGCCACACCCTCGTATGTGGGATTATATATCATCATCTATATTTTGGCAGCTATCGGCGGCTTGTTCCTGGTATTCCTGTTGGCACGAAACAGTACGCGGCCTATCATTGAGCTGGACGACAGACTCCACGATACTATCACAGACAGGGATCAGTTGCAGGAGGCAATAGACCGTCAAAAGCCTATACTTCGCAGTTCCTATGTCCGGCAGCTTCTTCTCGGAGCTGTCTCCACTGACTCGGAAGCAGACTATATCCGGGAATTTTTGGAGCTTCCTGCAGGAAATCTGTACTATAATGTGCTCTATATTGTAATATACAACAACGAAAATCACGAGGATTCGGGACAGTTGCTGCCTCCGGACAATGAAAAAACATTTTCCGTTGTGGCAGAAGCACTGGAAAAAAATTTGGGAGGAGCGCCTCTCCTCTGGTACAGTGCTTCCGAACGGACCTCCGCCATACTGGTATCATGTAAGGAAGAGGAAGAAGACTCTTTTGTTATGAAAATGCAGTCCATGATACTGCATCTCCACGAATATCTGTTGGAGCAGCATTCTATCTGGCTTTTCGCCGGCATCGGCTGCAACAAAAATTCGCTCATGAACGTATGGGAATCCTTCCAGCAGGCACAGGAAGCGGTAAATTACGCCACCAAGAACTATATTTTCCTTCCTTACGAAATTATCACCAAAAACTCAAATGCCTTCTACTACCCGGCAGAGTTGTCCACAAAACTGGTACACTTCATTACCTCAGGCAATCTGCCTCAGGTTTTGGAACTGTTTAACCTGTTGCACCATGAGAACATTGAGGAGCGTTCTCTTCCCGTTCATCTGTTGAAATACCTGATGTCCGATATACGCAACACCCTTCTGAAGGCGCGTTTTGCCCTGCCTCCTACAACAGACAAGGCTGAACTGGAAGCCCTGGATGCCAAATTTGACGAGCATTTGTCTTTTAAACTGTGCGAGGATATCGCCGTTGCCCTGACTAGCATGTTCCAGATATCGGAAGAAGATACCTCACTGGTCAGCACCATTGAAAAATATATAAAGGCCAATTACAGAGACCCTTCTCTGTGTCTGAACAAAATTTCGGATGAATTTCATATATCGGAAACTTATTTTTCTCATATGTTCAAAGAGAAAACAGGGACAAATTTCTCCACTTATCTGGAGAATGTCAGAATGCAGGAAGCTATGCGCCTCCTCAGAGAGTCAGACAAAAATCTTTCTGAATTGTATCTGCTGGTAGGTTATAATAATGTAACCACTTTCAGAAGAGCCTTCAAAAAAACCTTTGGAGTTACGCCCAGCAGCATAAGAGAAAATCAATAAAAAAAGAAAGCGGAAGCCTTCCTTGCTTCACTGATTCAAGAAGGTTTCCGCTATTTTTAAGTCTTCCGGAGTTGTTATCTTAATGTTTCGATAGGAGCTTTCAGCCATCTTTACAGAGCAGTCGGTAAAAAGTTCCACCACACCGGCATCGTCTGTCACAGCAATATTTTCCTTTCCCACTGCCTCTGCTTTCTCCCACAGGCTTGTGTAAGCCTTTACAATCAATTCTGTATCAAAGACTTGCGGTGTCTGAACCACCCACACTCTTCTTCTGTCGGGAGTGGAAATTGCAAATTCGTTTTCATCCGCCAGCTTAATGGTGTCCTTTGAGGGAACAGCAGCCACGCACGCATGATACTTCTGCACTGTGTCAAAGGTACTGCGGATGATTTCCTCCGTCAAAAAGGGTCTGGCACCGTCATGAATGAAAACATATCCGTCTCTGTTGGGAAACTCACGTGCCTTGTCCTGTAAAGCAGCAAGCCCCTTCCCCACAGACTCCCATCTCTCGCTTCCTCCCGCCACAACGGATTCTACCTTTCGGAAGTCGTATTTTTCGATGATTTCCCGCTGCACATAAGGGATATCGCTCTCCCCCGTGACCAGAATGCAATCATCAATGATTTCCGATTGTTCCACCGCCTGCAGGGAATACCACAATAGAGGCTTTCCTCCCAGAAGCATAAATTGTTTTGCCGTAGTACTCTTCATCCGGCTGCCGCTTCCTGCTGCCAAAATGATAGCGGTACATCTCTTCTTCATCCTATTCTCCTAATTTTAAGTTGGGCACCGCGTTCAGGTCATACCCGTGACGCACTCCCTTCCGGTACTCATAGTAGCCCGCAACACCTATCATGGCCGCATTGTCTGTACAATAGACCGGTGAGGGATGATAGAACTCTATTTTTCGCTTTGCGCACTCCCGTTCAAAGGCCTCCCGCAGGGAGGAATTGGATGCTACGCCTCCGGCAATGGCAAACTTATGATAACCGAAAGCTTTCACCGCGTGGAGAGAATGCTCCACCAGCACATCGATAACAGCCTTTTGGAAGGAAGCGGCTACGTCTGCCTGATTGACCTCCTCCCCTTTCATCTGACAGGAATTCAGATAATTCAGGACAGCGGATTTCAAACCGCTGAAACTGAAATCGTATTCGTTCTCTGCCACCTTTGCCCTGGGGAATGGAATGGCATCGGGGTTGCCCTCCTTTGACAACTTATCAATTTTGGGTCCTCCCGGATACCCCAGCCCGATAGCTCTCGCCACCTTGTCAAAGGCTTCGCCTGCCGCATCGTCTCTTGTTCTTCCGATAATCTCGTACTCACCGTAATCCCGCACGATGACCAGATGAGAATGTCCGCCGGAAGCCACGAGACAGACAAAGGGGGGCTCAAGGTCTTTATGTTCAATATAGTTGGCACTGATGTGCCCGCTGATATGATGTACTCCCACAAGCGGAATTCCTGTGGCAAAGCTGATGGCCTTAGCCTCTGCCACTCCCACCAGAAGTGCTCCCACCAGCCCGGGTCCGTAGGTCACCGCAATGGCAGTGATATCCCGCAACGTAACCCCTGCTTCCTTCAATGCCTGCTCAATCACCTGATTGATTTTCTCGATATGCTTTCTGGATGCAATCTCCGGCACCACGCCTCCGAACTGTGTATGTAATGCAATCTGTGTGTAAATAACATTTGACAGCACCTCTCTGCCGTTTTTCACCACAGATGCTGCTGTCTCGTCACAGGAGCTCTCGATAGCCAGTATCAAGACATCCTCTGTATTAAGCTGTTCCAAAACCTTGTCCTCCTAGTTTTCTCCCGGATTAACCTTATCCGCCGATTCCCAGCCGTATATTTTCCAATGTCTTTCCTCATCCCTGCGCAAAAGATAAACGCGGCCTTCCGACACGCTCTGCCCGGTACTTTCCTTTACCGTATAACCGCAGTAAATTCTGGCAAAATCAAAACCGTCCTGGGAAAAGAAATCGACGTTTGTACTTGCCGCCACCGAAATATTACCGATTCTGCGTTTGGCATCCTTGAATTTTTTCACATCCGCCTTCAGCTGAAGCAGATAGATATCCACATCATTGATTGCAAGTAAATCATCGTCATAGAGTTCTCTTGCCTTCATGCCCAGCTGTTCCAGTTCCTCCTCGGTACAGTCCTCGTTGTAGAAGCACTTTTCGATTTCCGTATAATACTTCACAACCTCCTTCACCGTGGCGGGATAATTCTTAGTCAAATCTCTGCTCAGCGCCTCCTGCACAGGCGTCATAACAGCTTCCTGGGCCTGAGTTCTGGCTCGCCCCGTCAAAAAAGCGTAAAAACCCACCAGACCGACAATTAACAGTATCAGCACTATTGTCACTCTCACGGTGGATTTCTTCATTTCTTACCTCATTACTCTTCTTCAAAATTCAGTTCTACAGTTCTTCCGTCTTTTGCCGCAATGGTGCCCGGAAAAATCTTTCGCACCTCTCCCAGATACTCTTCCGGGTGCAGCAGTGAAGGACTGTAATGGGTCAGCCAAAGTTCGGGAACCTTTGCTGCCCTGGCGATTTTTGCCGCCTCATACATAGTCATATGTCTGTTTTCTTTCGCCTTAACCAGCTTATCCGGCTCCCCGTACATCCCCTCCAGGATGAGCAAATCGGAGCCCTCTGCGTTCGACACGATGGAATCGGTGGGTCTGGAATCTGTGCAGTATGTCACCTTTAGCCCTTTTCTGGGAGCTCCAAGCACCATGTCGGGGGTATAGATGCGACCCTCCTGTTCCAGCGTTTCGCCCTTTTGCAGCCTGCTCCAAAGCTTCATGGGAATCTGCTGTTCCATGGCGCGTTCCCTGTCAAACCGCCCCGTCCTGTCAATCATCATACTGTACCCATAGCATACCACACTATGATTAACCTTAAAAGCCTTTATCCGAAAACCGTCAAAAGAAAATTCCTGTTCGTTCCCCTCAATTTCCACACAGCTTATCTCAAAGGGAAGTTCCGGAGCTATCGTCCGCAGTGCATTCACCGTCCTGCTCAATCCTCTGGGACCAATCAGCAGAAGCGGCTCCGTCCTCTCTGCGTTTCCCATCGTCAGAAGCATGCCCGGCAGGCCACTGATATGGTCCGCATGATAATGAGTAAAGCAGATGATATCGATAGGTTTAGGGCTCCATCCCTTCTCACGCAGGGCAATCTGTGTACCCTCCCCGCAGTCAAACAATATACTCTTTCCGTTATATCGAAGCATCAGGGCAGTGAGCCACCGATAGGGAAGGGGCATCATGCCGCCCGTTCCCAGTAAGCTTACATCCAGCATTCTTCCTCCTAGAGCAGCTCCGTGTTCTCCGCTGTCTCCACCGGCACACGAAACTGTGAAATGATTTCGTCATAACAGTCCTCGCACAGGTCGAAGCGATGTCTGACTCCGTCCCTGCGGCTGAAATATCCAAAAAGAATGTCCGCCGAGAGACAGCCTTCCTTCAGGATTCCGTTCTCCAGGTTCAGTTCCTTCCCGCATCTGTTGCATACCACACGAACCGGCGCCTTATCCTGTCCGCTCTTATCCTGTCCGTTTTCATATTTTCGCATCCGAAATCTCTCCCTTTCGTATCAACCCGGGATTGCTCCCACATTACATATCTTCTCTATTTTAGCAGAGCAGAGCCGATGCGACTGTGGTAATTGTTGCTATTTTATATTCTCAACTGCTTCGTTTCTTCTCCACATAATGTTGGCATCCTCCACAGGTCTCTCGTAAAAACGCGGCCGTATTCCTTCAGAAACAAAACCGAACTTCTCATACACGTGGATAGCCGCCTCATTGCTGACCCTGACCTCCAGAGTAAAAGCCTCCACATGCTCCGCCTCCCCCCTGGAAATCAATTCCCGCAACATAGCCTGAGCCACTCCCAAGCCCCGGAAGGCCGGCGCCACAACCACATTATCGATATTTGCCACATCGCAGATATTGGTAAATCCGCTACAACCCACCGGTTCCCCGTCCAGCAGCGCCACAACATACATACAATAGGGATGGGAAAGTAAGTCTCTGAAATCCTTCTCCGACCAGGGCATGGAAAAGGATTCCGCTTCAATCTCAGCCAGCTTTTTTACATCCTCCTCCCGCAGTTCACGAATTGTTATGTTCATCCTGTTCCCTTTCGGCCTGGCTCTTGCGCAGATACTCCGGCTGATGCACCGCTGCATCCACCGTCCTGCCCTGTCCGTAATAAACAGCTCCAAGCGCTGCCACATTTGCTGCCCGCTGTCTGTTGTTCCCGGCAGGGGCAATACTGTAATCCACCTCTGTCTTCTCCCGGATAACCGGCAGATACACCGGCACTCCGTCTCCCAGAAAAATAACCTTTCTTCCCAGTGCATTCAACCTTTCTGTCAGTTCACCGATATCCATGGGACTTTGAGGGATTACGGTTTTTAATTCGAATTTTTCTCCCACGGGTACAAACTCATAGGCTGCCGTGTACACCTGATTCCGTCTTGCATCCATCAGCGGGCAGACAAGCCTGTCCGTTCCCCACAGATTCCAGGCGAGCCCCTCCAGCGTAGGCACCTCCACCAAAGGCTTTTGCAGTGCAAGTCCCAAACCTTTTGCCGTTGCGGAACCGATGCGAAGCCCCGTAAAGGAGCCGGGACCGGATGCAATGGCGATGGCATCCACGGTGTTCATATCCAGTTCAATCATGTTCCGAAGCTCGTCCAACATGGGCAGAAGCGTCTGTGAATGTGTCTTTTTATAATCGGTGGTATACTCTGCCAGCAATTGGTCGTTCTCCACAATCGCCACACTTGCCACCAGCCCGGAGCTGTCTAATCCCAATATCTTCATGTCTTTCCCTCTGCAAATCCTTACATACTGACTTCTTCCAGAACAATTCTGCGGTAATCAAACCCCTTCTCCAGGTTCTTCTCAATGGTCACCCTTCTGTAATGCTCCGGCAGGATTTCCTCAATCAGATTTGCCCACTCTATCATGGTCACTCCCTGTCCATAAAAGCAGTCCTCGTAGCCTATCTCTTCCATCTCCTCCACATCTCCGATTCGATAGACGTCAAAGTGATAAAAAGGCAACCGCCCTTCCTCATAGATTTGGAGGATTGTGAAGGTAGGGCTGTTTACCGGCTCTGTCACATCCAATCCTGCCGCAAATCCTTGGGTGAACACAGTCTTCCCCACACCCAAGTCACCAATCAGAGTATAAACTTCGCCTGCCTTTGCCGCCTTACCCAGACTCCTCCCCAGTTCAAAGGTGTCCTCCGGGC
Source organism: Acetatifactor sp. (assembly GCA_016303085.1). Taxonomy (GTDB): domain Bacteria; phylum Bacillota; class Clostridia; order Lachnospirales; family Lachnospiraceae; genus Acetatifactor. The sequence goes on along the minus strand of JAEDMI010000009.1, from coordinate 14,734 downwards.
TTTCCGTATTCAAAACCAGCTTCTTTTCCCGGTCAAGCTTCTCTTCTATTTCTTCTATATTACAGTCATTCATTTTGTCGCCTCATCATTAGCGAATATTTACTTTCTTTGACGGCAGATGAACGTAAATCATTTCGATGACAAGTTTACCCTTGTCACCCATCTGCTTTTTCGGAAAAATTGTGGCGTTTATCTTCGATGTATAGACAATAATGCTTCTTCCCGTGGAAACCGCTTTATACAAATCCTCCCAAAGATACTGTACCGAATCCTCACCCTGGGATATGGTAATCCCATCGTGATCCACAACATAATGAAGGGGCTGCTGAAAGCTTGGATTGCTTAACACCTGCTGCTTGCTTCGGATAGCCAGAGTGCAGGGAAGGTACAACAGAATAATCAGACCAAACACCAGATACAACCATTGTCCCGTCATTGCCGCAAAGACGATCATCAGGGCTCCGAAGCAGTTGCCGATAATACCGGCAGGACTGTTGTAGGAATGGCGCAGCATGTAATCATACAAATCCTTCGCCTCAATTTTAACATCCAGTTCTATCATCGCGTACTCCTTTTGCAATACTCCTTATACCCTAAAAAGCACCTACAAAGTAGGTGCTTTATAGGAATTCCTTTATCAAATTTTACACGAAAAGAAATTAAATTGCAAGCCCTATTTACTCGTGCCGAAGAGCCTCAATGGGGCTCAACCGGGCCGCTTTTCTGGCGGGATAAATACCAAAGAAAATACCTACCGCCGAGGAGAACAGACTGGCTCCCAGTACCGTGCTCACTTCCACCCTCGCCGTAAATCCAATCAGAGAGCATACGCCGTAAGCACCCGCCACACCGATGGCGATACCGATAAGTCCGCCCAGCAGTGTGATGATGGCGGATTCCGACAAAAACTGCATCAGTATGGACCCTGTCCTTGCACCCAGAGATTTCCGGATTCCGATTTCTCTGGTCCGCTCCGTGACGGATACCAGCATGATATTCATGACACCGATTCCGCCAACCAGAAGGGAGATAGCTGCCACAAACACTACAAACACCGTGATATAGCTCAATATCTGATCCATCTGGCTCATGTAATCGTTAAAATTTTCCACATTGATTGCATTTTTTCCCCGGACATTGTGGCGGTTTTCCATAAGTCTTACAACATCCGTTGCAACCTGAGTGGAATTCTCCGCGCTGTCGCTGATAATCAGCAAATCGTTATTTGAAACGTAAAATCCATAAGCGGAAGAAATCACTGTCAGCGGTGCCTCCATGGAGACTGTGTCGGAAACCATGAGCCCGGACAACATAGACGCACTGTCCTGCCGGATTCCCACAACGGTAAACTCCTGTGTCACTCCGTACATGGTATAGTCAAAGGTCATTCCGATTACGTTTGTTGTTCCGAAGAGAATCCTCGCACTGTTTTCGGTGATAACGCAGACTCTGTTTCCGGAATAGTAATCACTTTCCGTAAAATATCTTCCTTTAATAATAGGATCGTTGCCGGAATATTCCAGCCCGGGCATGCCGAAGGATGCGTTGGCGCCGAATACACCTTTCCTGCCGGAAGCCGTACCGTTGAACCCCCATTTCGGCGTCACCGCCTTTACATGGGGCACCTTCTCCAGAATGGCATCCACATCCTCATCTGTAAACTCCACGCTGATTCCCTCGTCATTGTCTCCGTAGGAATAGATATACAACTGACCGCCCGCCATGCTGTTCAGTTCACTGTTGATACCTCCCTTGACCCCGTTTCCGATGGAAATAATCATAATCACGGAAGAGATACCTATGATAATGCCCAGCATGGTCAAAAAGGAACGTCCCTTGTTGCTCTTTATATTCATCAGGGCTATCTTAATGTATTCCCATATCTGTGCCATATATGTCACTCCTTATTGACCCACGGAAATGCTGATGGGCATTTTGTCCTCACCCGCTGAGCCGGATGTAAGGTCCGGTATTACTGTCACCGCCATTCCCTCTTCCAGATTGACAGAGGATGTCAGTATAATTGCATCCTGCTCCGTGATACCTTCCAGCACCTCCGTATAGCTGTCGGTGGATATGCCGCAGACAATGGGCTTTCTCACTACAACACCATTCTCCGCCACATACAAAAAATCGCCGTCCTTGTCTGCATTGATTGCCTCCACGGGAATCAACAGTGCATTTTCCGTCTTATCGGTGTAAATCAGTATTTTGGCATCCATGCCCAGAATAATCTCATCATCGGCATTGAGTATATGAATCTCGGCTCCCACCATGGGTGTGTTGGATTCGTTTCTCACCGCCATTCTGTCTATCTTGCTGACCTCTCCCTCATATACCCTGCCGGAGATGGTTATCTGTGCTTTTTGTCCCACCTTCAGTTTTTCCACATCATATTTGGATGCATTGAAAGACACCTTAATGTTCTCGCTGCTCTCCAGAGTCATCAGCTGCATTCCTCTGGTAACGCCGGCGCCGGGCACCGCACTGCTTTCCGTGATGATACCGTCAAACTCGGCAGTGATACCCGCTTTTGCCCTTATATATTCCTCCTCTGCCTCCGAGTAGGACATATCGGCAAGCTCTCTGTCCACCTCCTGCTGCGTCTTGTCATAGGAGCTCAAGATACCTGCTTCGCCGGTACTCTTCTGGGTTTCCATCTTCGCCTTGTAGGCTTCGCAGTTTGCGATTTCCTTCTGTACTCTGGCAATTTCTGCCTGTGTCTCTGCCACATAATCCGAGGAGGAAGCTATCTGCTGCAGATAATTATTTCTGGAAAGCTGGCTGCTGACCTGATTGTATTCATCGCTTCCCGGAGTCAATGTTTTCAGTTTTTCGGTCAGATTATAATTTTCCGCTGCCAACGCATTCGAGGTGTCTCTCTGACTCTTTTCCAGATTGTTTTGAAGATTTGTCAAATATGCCTCATAATCCGCAAGCTGCTGATTGAGTACTTTCAAATTGAGGTTTGCTTCATTCAGCTTCGCCAGGTTATCGGCATTCTGTGCATATACTCCCTCATATCCCGCTGTACTTCTCTGTAGTTGTAATTCAGACTGTCTCAGAGTTCTTTCCATCTCCTCCATGTCATAGCCGATAAGCAGCTCCCCCGCCTTCACGGCTTCTCCCGCCTCCGCGTTGACAGTGCCGATTGTGCCGCTTGCGGGTGCATAGATGACCTTCATTGTCTCACTCTCCACCGTTCCGCTTGTGCTGACGCTGTCCTGTAAGTCTCCTCTGAAAGGCAGGGTTGTTGTCACAACAGGTTCCGCCGCACCCGCCCCGCTGCAGCTTACCAGCTTAACAACAACCAGCAGAATCACAATAACCGCTATGATAATGGGTGCTTTCTTATGCTTTCTTCTCTTCTTGGGCTTCTGTTCCACGCTTACTGTTTCTGCTGCCTTTACTTTATCTCTCTTCATCGTTCTCTCCTCCTGCGGGCATAAGGTTTTCGGAATCGCTCTCAATCCGCCCGTCCTTTATCTTGATAACACGTTTTGCCTGCGCTGCTATTTCATTGTCATGGGTAATCAAAATCACCGTCCTGCCTTCCCCGTGAAGTTCCTTTATGATTCCCAGAATTTCCTGCGTGGAGTGAGAATCCAGATTACCCGTTGGTTCATCCGCCAAAATCACGGGAGGCGCCTGAGCAATCGCCCGGGCAATGGCTACACGCTGCTGTTGTCCGCCGGACATCTCTGCCGGCTTATGCTCCATACGGTGTCCCAATCCGACCTTTTCCAGTGCCACCCGGGCCAGTTCCAGCCGTTTTGACCTGCTTACACCCCTGTATATCAGCGGCAGTTCCACATTTTCCAGCGCTGTCAGATTCGGTATCAGGTTGAAGCCCTGAAAGATAAACCCGATTTCTCTGTTTCTGATGTCCGACAGTTCATCATCGTCCAGTTCCGACACACTCTGCCCGTGCAGCTTATATGTACCGCTGCTTGGCACATCCAGACACCCCAGCATGTTCATCAGTGTAGACTTTCCGCTGCCGGACTGTCCGATGATTGCCACAAATTCTCCTTCTTCGATGGTCACGCTCACATTATCCAGAGCTCTGACCTCATTTTCACCGGGATTATATATCTTACACATATCCCTGATTTCCACCAATGCGCCCATTCATTCCCTCCTCAGCACCATGCCCTTACAGCATATTGTACCGTTCATCTCAATATTCCTTTTTGCATTGCTGTATTGTTGTATTGTTGTACTGCTTGCATAATACATTAATTCACTTGACATGTCAATACCTTTTATGGGAAAAAATTCTAACAGACTTTCCTTTATAAATTACGCAGGAATTTCAAAAGATTTTCTATAGAAAAAAGGAAGAACCTCCTGCGAAGTTCTTCCTCCCGATGTGAAATAAATGTTCCTCCGGCATCATGACATTGCCCGGGTACAGATTATTATCTGTGCCCGTTTTTGATGATGGGGCTTAGGGGCTTGTATACCAACAGTGTCACCAGAGACACACTGACACCTTTAATCAAATTCAGCGGTGCCACACAAGCCACCACGAAGCTGACGATGCTTCCCTCCGTCACCAGAGGATTGATTGCGCTTCCCATAGCCAACAGTTCCTCCATCGGCATATGGAACATAGCAGCAAAAGCAGGGAGCAGATAGACAGCATTGAAGGCTGTTCCGAAAACTGTGAGAATCAGTGTTCCTGTCACGCAAGCTATAATTGCACTTTTCTTATTCTTCTTAATCAGATAAATCAGGGATGCAGGAAGGACAAGGCTGCAACCCACAGCAAAGTTTGCCAGTTCTCCCACAAATGCTGTGCTGGTACCCTTCATGACAAGCTTCAACAGGATTTTGATAAACTCCATCATGACACCTGCCGCAGGCCCATAGGCAAAGGTGCCAATCAAAATTGGCAGTTCACTGAAATCCAGCTTATAAAAGCCCGGGGCAAAGGGTAATGGAATTTCAAACAGCATCAATACGGCAGAAACCGCTGAAAACATACCGATAACTGCCACCTTTCTGGTAGTGAATACCGGCTCCTTGACATTGTTCTTTTTTTGAATCAGCCTCTCCAGAATGAGTGCCACCACAAACAGTGCAACAATAATTGCAAAGAAGCTCAGGACATATGTAGCATTTTTTGCCACATCGGTAAATAATTTGTTCATTTTCTTTTCCTCCATTCTGCCGCTTCTGCGGCCATTCACACATTCCGGACTGCCGGCTCCTGAATTCCGTCAATCCCTGTGCTTTGCAGGAAAATTCTTCTCGTTTGTGTGCCTTTTTCAGCGTTTCTCGTTCGCGTTGCTCGACTCTGCTACTCGCGCGCCGGAGAAAAAACTTCGCTACTCGCGCATAGGCAGACTCGAAACGCCTCCAGCGTTTCTCGTTCGCGTTGCTCGTCATAAAGACGGAATTGCCTATGCTCATGTCAACATGGCATAGGCAGCTTCCGCTTTCTGACTCTGCCTATGCGCGCAAAAAAGCCCCGAGTATGACACTCGGGGCAACAGACACACTGTTCAAACCCGCCGCCTTGCTTCGCCGGACGACAGTTCAAACCTTCTTCTTTCATCCAGACTTTACTGTTGGTCTCGGACTTTCACCGAGTCAGCCATGACAGTTGAATCCGTCGCTGTTGCATGCAGCCGACACTCACCTGTCACGGGTCGCGGACTTTACCGCCAGTAGGGAATTACACCCAACCCCGAAGAATTTTCTTATTTTGTTTACTTGTGTAGGATAGCACGATTTTTTTCTGATTGCAAGCAGTTTAAGCATTAATTCAACATTTACAGACTAACTTAACGTTCAGGGTAACCGTTCATCATGATTCTCAAAGTCTGCGGGCACCTACATACCGCCCGGCAGAATACGCCAAACAGCCATGTGAGACTGTCCTGAGCGTCGGTACTTAGCGAGGTACTTTCGAGCTTAGTACCGTTACTGCGAAGGCTCAAGCGAAAGCGTGTCGAACAGAGCTGTGTGGCATATCACTGCCGGAAAATTACCGAGAGCGGAACTGTTGCAATCTACTGCGCCATTGCATTCCCTGTATACAGCTGATAGTACTTGCCCTTCTGCTCAATCAGCTGGTCATGAGTACCCTTCTCAATGATGCGCCCCTGCTCCAGCACGATGATACAGTCGCTGTTTCTGACCGTGGAGAGTCTGTGGGCGATTACGAAGTTGGTGCGTCCCTTCATCAGCGCATCCATTCCCCGCTGTACCAGTTTCTCTGTTCTGGTGTCGATGGAACTGGTAGCTTCGTCCAAAATCAGTACCGGAGGGTCAGCAATGGCAGCTCTCGCAATGGACAGCAACTGTCTCTGCCCCTGGCTTAAGTTTGCACCGTCACCGTGAAGCATGGTATTGTAGCCATCGGGCAGCCTGCGGATAAATCCGTCTGCATTTGCAAGTTTCGCTGCTTTGATAACTTCCTCATCTGTTGCATCCAGCTTTCCGTAACGGATATTTTCCATGACCGTTCCGGTAAACAAATGGGTATCCTGCAACACAATTCCCAGAGAACGTCTCAGGTCGTTTTTCTTAATCTTATTCACATTGATACCGTCATAACGGATTTTACCGTCCTGTATGTCGTAGAAACGGTTAATCAAGTTTGTAATGGTGGTCTTCCCCGCACCGGTGGCACCTACAAAGGCGATCTTCTGTCCCGGTTTTGCGTAAAGTTCGATATCGTGAAGAATCATCTTTTCGTCCGTATAGCCGAAATCCACATGGTCGAACACCACGTCTCCCTTCAGTTCCTGATAGGTTGTGGTATCGGAATCCCTGTGGTAGTGTTTCCACGCCCAAAGACCCGTTCTCTCCTTACTCTCGACAATCTCTCCTCTGTCATTCTTCACCGCATTCACAAGCTCTACATAGCCTTCGTCAAGCTCAGGCGTCTCGTCCATCAGCTTGAAAATTCTGTCCGCGCCTGCCAGAGCCATGATGATACTGTTAAACTGCATACTGATTTGGTTGATTGGCATGCTGAAGGACTTATTCAGGGACAAAAATCCTGCAAGGGCTCCCAGTGTCAGCCCCGATATACCTGTGATAGCCAGGATACCGCCGGATACCGCACAGACCACATAGCTCAGATTTCCCAGCTGTGCGTTGACGGGACCCATGATATTGGCAAACTTATTTGCTTTATACGCGCTCTCGCAAAGCCGATCGTTTAGCTCATTAAACTGCTCCATGCTTTCCTTTTCATGGCAGAATACCTTCACCACCTTCTGACCGGTCATAGTCTCCTCGATACAGCCGTTGAGCTGTCCAAGGTCCTTCTGCTGTGCCAGGAAGAAACGGCTGCTCTGCGTACCTATTTTTTTTGCTGCAACAATCATAAGCGCAACCATAACAAGCGTTATTATTGTCAACGGAATATCCAGAATCAACATGGATACCAAGGTTCCGATGACGGACACCACACTGTTTATCAGCTGCGGAATACTCTGGCTGATCATCTGCCGCATGGTGTCGATATCGTTGGTGTACATGGACATGATATCGCCATGTGCGTGAGTGTCAAAATACTTGATGGGAAGCTTTTCCATCTTTTCAAACATGTCGTCCCGCATGTTCCGCATGGTTCCCTGCGCTACATAAATCATGATTCTGGACTGGGTAAAGGATGCAATGATACCCAGTGCATAGAAGCAAACCACCCTTCCGATGGCACCTGCCAACGGACCGAAGTCCGGATTTGCCTGTTTTAGCATCGGTGCGATATAATCGTCAATCAGGGTTTTGATGAACAATGTTCCCTGTAATGATGCAAACACGGTGATTACAATACAGATTAGTACAACAGTCCAATGAACCGCATAATCCTTGAAGGTATAACCCAGCACTCTTTTCAGCAGTTTTCCGGGGTTTTCAATTTTGGGTCTGGGGCCTCTGGGGCCGTGTCCGCCGGGGCCGTGATTTACCTTGGGCTTTCTCTCCTCTGCCATGGTTACATACCTCCTTTCTCATCAAAGTCACCGCTTCCGCCGGTCTGGGACTCATAGACATCACGGTAAATTTCATTGTTTACAAGCAACTCCTCGTGAGTGCCGAAACCGTCAACCTGTCCCTCGTTCATCACAATAATTCTGTCCGCATGCTCCACGCTGGACACACGCTGAGCAATAATCAGCTTTGTGGTTCCGGGAATCTCCTCCGCAAAGGCCTTTCTGATTTTTGCGTCGGTAGCAGTGTCCACTGCGCTGGTGGAATCATCCAGAATCAATATCTTTGGCTTCTTCAACAAAGCTCTGGCAATACACAGCCTCTGCTTCTGACCGCCTGACACGTTGGTTCCGCCCTGCTCAATAAAGGTATTATAGCCCTCCGGCATTTTCTGAATAAACTCGTCGGCGCAAGCCAGTTCACAGGCACGCCTGCACTCCTCCTCTGTTGCCTCCTTATCGCCCCAGCGCAGATTCTCCAGAATCGTTCCCGAGAAAAGTACATTGTTCTGGAGCACAACCGCAACCTGATTTCTCAGGGCTTCCATATCATATTGCCGCACATCCACACCGCCTACCGACAACCGCCCTTCCGTCACATCATAAAGTCTGCTGATAAGATTTACCAGACTGGATTTGGCGCTTCCGGTTCCGCCGATAATACCGATAGTCTCTCCTGACTTAATGTCAAGATTGATATTTTTCAACACAGGTGTGTTCGCATCCTTCTTGTAGCTGAAGGATACATTCTCGAAACGGATGCTTCCGTCAGCCACCTCATAGACAGGCTCCTCGGGATTGGTCAAATCCGGCTTTTCTTCAATTACCTCACAGACACGCCTTGCACTTGCCGCAGACATGGTCAGCATGACAAAAATCATAGACAGCATCATCAGGTTCATCAGAATATTCATGCAGTATGTCAGAAGGCTCATCAGCTGTCCCGTTGACAACTGATTCTGTACAATCATATGCGCTCCTATCCAGCTGATTAAAACAATACAGGCATATACCGTAAAGTTCATCACCGGACTGTTCCACGCCACGATTCCCTCCGCCTTACAGAATATCTTATAGATATTTCCGCTGGCTCTCTTGAATTTCTCATTCTCGTAATCCTCGCGGACATATGCCTTTACCACGCGAATGGCGGACACATTCTCCTGTACGCTCTCATTCAAATCATCATACTTGGGAAAGGCCTGGGTAAAGTGCTTCATGGCTTTCGTCACGATAAGTGCCATAACGCATCCCAGAATCAAAACGGCAATCAGGTAAATGCTTGCCAGTCTGGGGCTGATGACAAAGGACATAATCATGGCAAAAATCAAACTGAACGGCGCTCTCATTGCCATTCTCAAAATCATCTGGTAAGCATTCTGAATATTGGTCACATCTGTCGTCAGTCTGGTCACAAGACCCGAGGTACTGAATTTGTCGATGTTGGAGAAGCTGAAAGTCTGTATGTTCTCGTACATGGCTTTCCTCAGATTTCTGGCAAAACCTGTAGATGCCTTTGCCCCGAACACGCCCCCTCCGATACCCAGGGCAAGACTCAGGAACGCCGTCACTACCATCAGTGCTCCAATGAGGTAAATGTGATTCAGGTTTCCCTTGTTCACACCATCATCAATGATGGATGCCATGAGCAACGGAATAATTGTTTCCATGATAACCTCGCCTATCATGAAAAACGGTGTTGCAATAGAAGCCTTTTTATATTCCTTTATCTGGGCTCCGAGTGTTTTCAGCATAGCTGCACTTCCTTTCTTTATTTATTCTGCATTAGTCTTCTTCATCCTCATATGCAGTTTTATGCTCTGCATATACATGTCTTTTTTCCTTTTTTATCAGGTATTGTCATCCTACTCCCGAATGTTACATTTTTCACATAGCTGATTCAGATTTTTCATAATGACTCCGAGATATCGGTTCAGTTCAGACACCTCTTTGTCCGTTAACCCCATAAGCATCCGCTCATCCAGCATCTTCATGTGAGATTCCACCAACGCATGATTTTTAGTAGCTTCCTCGGTCATAAAGATACGTTTCAGCCTTGCATCCCTGTCCTCATTTTTCCTCACAATCAATCCATTCTTTTCCATTACCTGTAATGTATTGGTTGCGGTAGCCCTGGAAATACGAAATTCCTTCTCAATGTCACGCTGATAGACAGGCTGTTCCCCATGATGATACAGATAACCGAGAATACCACCCTGAAGCTGCGACTGAGGGGCTATATCAGACTTGGGACCGGTCTTCCATATAACTGTTCTAATCTGATTGTGAATCATTCGCAGAGTAAAGGATATTCTTCTTTCTTTTTCCTCCATACTTCCTCTCATTCCGCTGCCTGTGCAGCCCGAATCCGGGAGAATTCCGTAAAGCTCCCTTTACTATATGTTATATATGTATATACCGACAAAAAAGTTAGCGCACTAACTTTTATTGTTAGCACGCTAACTTTATCACTTTGTCTTCTGTATGTCAATATGAATATCTTTCAATTTATAAAGCTTTTAGAATTTCCCACTGCTTTACTGTCGGTTCAGCTTCATAGTCAGAGAAATCCGCTTTTTTGCAACGTCTACAGACAGCACCTGTACCTCCACAATATCGCCCACGCTGACCGCTTCCAGGGGATGCTTGATATAGCGGTCCGTAATCTGGGAAATGTGCACCAGACCGTCCTGATGTACACCGATGTCCACAAACACACCGAAGTCGATGACATTTCGCACCGTTCCCTTCAATATCATACCGGGCTTCAGATCCTTCATATCCAATACATCACTGCGCAGAATAGGTTTTGGCATATCATCTCTGGGGTCTCTTGCGGGCTTCTCCAGTTCCTTCAGGATATCACTGAGTGTTATCTCACCGATACCCAGCTCTTCCGCAAGAAGCTTCTTATCTTTAATTCTTTTTTCCAGACCGGAGACAGCAGTTTCTGTAGCAATATTTATATCGGCTGTGTCTGTAATGCCCTTTTTGTTAACCAAATCGCTCTTTCCCCTTCCGGCATTACTGTCACCTTCCAGCACCACTCCGCCTATTGCCGCGGCAAGTGCCTTGCCCATGGCAGTGTTGGTATTGCGTACCTGCACTGCTTTCTGCTTCTTTTGTGTACCCGACACGGATGCCGTTTGACCTGTCACTTTTCCTGCCGTCACAGCTGTCCTTTTCCCTGCAGCCTTATCCGCAGCCGCCTTTTTCTGAGCCGCCCTCACATCCTCCATGGTCATGCCCAGCTTATCCAGCAACTTCATAGCCGCCTCATAGGACTCGGGATGGACGCTTGTTGCATCCAAAGGATTATCCCCGTCCGAAATCCGCATAAAACCGGCACACTGTTCATAAGCCTTGGGGCCGAGCTTTGCCACCTTCAAAAGCTGCTTCCTGTTGGTAAAGCGACCGTTTGTCTCACGGTAATCCACAATATTCTTTGCAATGGTCTTATTGATGCCGGAAACATACTCCAGAAGAGACACGGAAGCAGTATTCAGATCCACGCCCACCTTGTTTACACTGTCCTCCACAACTCCGTTCAAGGCTTCACCCAGCTTTTTCTGGTTCATGTCATGTTGATACTGTCCCACACCGATGGACTGGGGATCAATCTTTACCAGCTCTGCCAGAGGATCCTGCAGCCGCCTTGCAATGGATGCCGCGCTTCTCTGACCTACATCAAAATTGGGGAACTCCTCTGTGGCAAGCTTGCTGGCAGAATATACGCTGGCTCCGGCTTCATTGACAATCACATACTGCACAGGTCTGTCAAGTTCCTTCAAAAGTTCCACGATTACCTGCTCCGACTCTCGGGACGCGGTGCCGTTTCCGACAGATATTAAATCAACATTATATTTTTTGATAAGTTTCTTCAACTCAGCTTTGGCTTCCTCCACCTTATTCTGGGGAGCCGTAGGATAGATGACCTTAGTGTCCAATACCTTTCCGGTAGGATCCACCACCGCCAGCTTGCAGCCGGTACGAAAGGCAGGATCCCAGCCCAAAACCACCTTGCCGGCAATGGGAGGCTGCAACAAAAGCTGCTCCAGATTCTTGCCGAAAACGGTGATTGCACCGTCCTCCGCTTTCTCTGTCAGGTCATTCCTGATTTCTCTTTCAATAGCAGGTGCTATCAAACGTTCATAGCTGTCCTCAATCACCTCCCGCAGCACAGGAGAGGTATATTCATTGTCCGAGGTAATGGTTTTCTTTGCCAGGAACTGTAAAATACGTTCTTCCGGTGCATTGACCTTTACGGTCAGTACCTTTTCCGCCTCACCCCGGTTCAGCGCAAGCACTCTGTGTCCCGCAATTTTTTTCACCGGTTCTTCAAAATTATAGTACATCTCATAGACACTCTGTACTTTTTCATCCTTTGCCGTACCTGTGACAACACCTTCCTCTACAGTCAATTCACGAATATAGCTCCTGTAATCTGCGCTGTCCGAAATGTTCTCTGCGATGATATCCTTTGCTCCCTGCAGTGCTTCCTCCGGAGTCTTAACACGCTTGTCCTCCTCCACATCTGCTCCGGTGACATACTTTGCAGCTTCCTCCAATACGGGAGTAGTTGCGTTTTGAGCCATAATATACTCTGCCAGGCCCTCCAGCCCTTTTTCCTTGGCCACGCTGGCTCTTGTCTTTCTCTTAGGTCGGTACGGACGATACAAATCCTCCACTACCACAAGAGTCTCCGCTGCGAGTATCTTTTCCTTCAATTCTTCCGTCAGTTTTCCCTGCTCCTCAATACTTCCCAGAACCTGTTCCTTCTTCTCCTCCAGATTACGGAGATAAACAAGGCGCTCATGAAGATTCCGCAGCTGCTCATCATTCAGGGAACCTGTCACTTCCTTTCTGTAACGGGAGATAAAGGGAATGGTATTCCCCTCGTCAATCAGCTTGACTGCAGCTTCAACCTGCCATTTTTCTACCTTTAGTTCTTCTTTGATTTTGAGTATAATGTCCATAATCCACTCCATACCTTTCGTTTCATTGCCCGCTTTGATTATCCGCTTTGGGCAGACTCACATCTGACTCCATTATACTGAAAATTTGAGAGAACTGCAACAAAGTATCATTCGCGCATTTTGTCCAATATTTAGTTTGTAAACAGCAATAAACGGTGGTACACTATATGTAGGCAGTAAACTACAGCAAGGAGCATTTGGAATGGGAAATCTGGATCAGCAGGATAATCAGCGGGATGGTTGGGAAAACCCCCGTGAGAACTGGGACAAATGGCAGGAAGAGCAGAAAAAGAAAGGCTGGGATCGTTGGAACAGCAATGCCTCCAACAGCAGCTATTACAATCAGCCTACCCATAAACCCTACGATCAGGCATTTTCCATTGCTTCTCTGGTTCTCGGTCTCCTGTCCCTGACCCTGGGCTGCTGCGGGATTTCAATTCCCCTGGGCTCTCTTGGAATTCTGTTTGCCATGCTCAGTTACCGCAAGGGGAAACCTATGAACAGCAACTCGCGTTTCGGACTTTACACGTCTGTATTCGGCTGTGTCTACGGCATTGTCATGATTGTATATACTCTGTTTGTACAGCTTCCCGTCATGCTGCAGGACCCCGCTTATGTCAATCAGATGAACCAGCTTTACCAGATGCTTTTCGGAATGGATTTTGAAGAATTTATACAGCTATACTACGGAACCGGTTTGTAGAGAAAGGAGAATACCATGTCGAATTTTTCTGTCAATAACATAGGAATGTACAATAACAATCCGTACAGCGGCAACTATCCCGTCGGCAATTCGGAACAGCCCGAGAGGAATCCGGTTACGGCAGCTCTGAAAGAGGAGCAGGGAAAAGAGCGCATGGGCATCAAGAAGCCTACAGAGGAATGCGAGACCTGCAAAAAACGTAAATACCAGGATGGTTCCGATGAAATGGTATCCTTTAAAAGCGCGGCGCATATCTCCCCCGAAAGTGCCGCTGCAACAGTTCGCGCCCATGAGCAGGAGCACGTCTCCAACGCTTATAAAAAAGCTGCCACCGGCAACGGTAAGGTAGTATCTGCTTCCGTCTCCATCCATACTTCGGTATGTCCGGAATGCGGACGCACCTATGTATCCGGCGGCACCACTCATACACAGATTAAATACTATAATGAAGACAATCCCTATCAAAAAGATTTAAAGCTGGCTGACCGTTCAAAATACAGCGGCATGAATACCGACTACAGACTTTAAGTTTTACCGGAAAATATAGTTACAACTATCAGAAAGGCATGATTACCTATATGAAACAATACATGAAGCGCTATGAATTGAAAAACAGGGCAAAAGATAATCTGGCGGGAAAGTACGGCACCCTGATTTTGGGTTCTTTTCTCTTTAGCCTGATAAACGCCGTTGTCCTGCTTTTCTTCGCGTTTCCCTATATCATGTCTGCCATGACATCCATGCTGACAGGCACCGGTTATAACAATATGTCTTTTCGGATTTATCAGGCGGGGACGTTGATTTCCCAGATTTTGTCCGGCTTTCTCAGATTCGGAATCGCCTACCTCTGCCTGAACATCGTCTGTGGCAATTCATTCCATTATACCAACGTTTTTTTCGGTTTTCGCAGGGAGAATCTGTTTAAAACTCTGACACTCTCCGTTGTTCAGGTAGTTGTGGATACAGTATGTCTGCTGCCCGGACAGTATTTTGCATCCTCCTTTTTGAATACCCGTGACTATCGTCTGCTGACTGCCGCGATACTGGCCCTGGTCATCGGCGGCTGTATCTATATTCCCATAAGTCTTGCACTAAACATCACC
>JAEDMI010000171.1 GCA_016303085.1 Acetatifactor sp. | reverse complement strand
AATCCCTATTGCTTTTTGCAGGATTCCTATTTACTTGGAGTGTGATTCTGGTACCCCAGAAGCTTGGAGATATAAAGTATTACGGCAAGGATTATTCCTTTATCAATTCCTTTCCTACCCTGCAAAATATGCTGAATGCACCTCATGCAAATCTCTCCTACGAGGGTGTGGAGGAGGACTTGGAGGCAATTTCCAAGATTGTGCCCATTGAACTGGTACGGATTGGCGGCATGGATGGCTATCGCAGATACAATTTTGCCAGCGGACGCGGCGATATTAATCAGAGCCTTGCGGATGAGGCTACGGGAAATGCATACACCAAGGCTTATTACCGGATGGTACTTCACAATCTGCCTATTTATGCCAGAACCCAGATTACGATGTTGGCTCATGCAATCAGACTGGTGCCGGATGTCTATGTGGAATGGCCCAGAGAGTGGGTTGGAGAGAATCTTCCCGGCTGGACTCTGGAGATTTGGGACATCGGAAGAGAGGATCTTCAGGCAGTGCCCGGCTATGCCGGCTGGGTCGAGAATCCGGTTCACCAATGGGTGTCTGAAACCGTTCGCGGCATTGTCACAGCGGTGGATAATGTGCTGGACAAACTCCGGCTTTACACAGTACTGTTGATTCTGATTCCAGTGTTTGAAATTTTCCTGTTTTTCAAGGAATTTATTGCTTTGTGTAAAAAGAAGAAGAATACATTCGGGCTTGCGGCCGTTGCCTTTGTGTTGCTGGGGCAGGCGGCAGCCATTGTGCTGGTGATGCCCGCCGGCATGTTGGTATATCTGCACGCTTACTATTATTGTTCAATAATTTTGTGTATTGCATATATCCTGAATCGGATGCGGACGAGAAAGAATTTGCAGGAGGATGTTTCTGTTGAAAAACTATGATTATCTGATTTTAGGGGCAGGTCCCGCAGGACTTACCTTTGCCAATTTATTACAGCAGAAGGCACCTGACAAGACCTACCTGGTTCTGGAAAAGGAGGACACCGCAGGCGGTCTTTGCCGTTCCAGGGATGTGGATGGTTCCGCCCTGGACATCGGCGGCGGTCATTTCCTGGATGTGAGACGTCCCAAAGTCAACAGTTTCCTTTTCGGTTTCATGCCCGAGGAAGAGTGGAATCTCTTTGACAGAGACTCTCGGATTGACATGGGAGACTATGAGATCGGTCATCCCTTTGAGGCCAATATCTGGCAGATGCCGCAGGAGGAGCAGGTTAAGTATTTAAAATCCATTGCGGTGGCAGGCTGTAACCTGAACACGCCGATGCCGGAGAAATTCATAGATTGGATTACATGGAAGCTGGGTGACAAGGTAGCGGAAGCTTATATGCTTCCTTATAACGGAAAGATGTTTGGCGGAGAGTTGGATTCCCTTGGCACCTACTGGCTCAATAAGTTGCCCAATGTTTCCTTTGAGGAGACTTTACTCAGCTGCCTTAACAGAAAGCCTTACGGAACCCAACCCGGTCATGCACGGTTCTATTATCCCAAGGCATTTGGTTACGGAGAATTGTGGGAGCGTATGGGCAAGGCTCTGGGAGAGAATATTCTGTACAATAAGTCTGTGACTGAGATCAATGTGGCAGACAAGTCGGTTACCTGTTGCGACGGAAGTTGCTACAAGGCGGAGAAAATCATTACTACCATCCCCTGGAGAAGTGTGAAGACCTTCACTGACTGCGAACAGGAGATTGTTTCATCCATCGGCAGACTGAAGTCTACCGGTACCGAGATTCGCTATGTGCCGGAAAACCTGAACACCAAGGCACATTGGATTTATGTGCCTGATGAGAATATTTCCTACCACAGAATTTTGGTAAGACACAATTTCTGTACCAATAGCAAGGGCTACTGGATTGAGACGAATATGAATCGCGTGAAAGATGAACCCAATGAATATGCTTTTGCCAATGAATACACTTATCCTCTGAACACCATAGAAAAACCGGCGATTATGGAGAGACTGTTGTCCTACATGAAGGAACGCTCTATTTTCGGTTTGGGCAGATGGGGAGAGCATGAGCATTACAATTCCGATCTGACGGTTGAGAGAGCCATGAATCTGTTTGAGCAGCTGGTGGGCTAGAAAGGACTTGTTCTATGTGGGAATGTGAATATGCAAAGGAATCGGTAGATTATAAGCTCCTGGGTCTCCGATTCCTTCGAAAAATATGGATTGTTGCCGTTTCTGCGGTAATAGGTTGCGTGCTGGTTGCAGGGCTGTACTATATGGCGAAGATTATTCAGGCCGGTGGTCGGGTTTATCAGGCGGACAGTCTGTTCTACCTGAAGCTCGGTCAGGATGGCACCGGAAAGGAGTACGATTATTACAACTATTATACCTGGAATGAAATCATTGACAGCGATTTTCTTGTCGATGAAATATATGTAAAATTTGAGGGTAGGCTGACGAAGGATGAGATTCGGGATGCAGTGAGCGCCAGCGTAGATTTTGATCCCAGATATCTGATTGTAAGTTGCAGAACCCATTCCGGGGAGCTTTCTTTGGAGTTGGCTAAGGCTGTTGAGCCTCTGGTGACTGCCTTTGTGGATACCAGAAAGGAATTTGAGAGCGTAGAAATTACCAAGTCTGCAGAAGAGGCAAAGGACAGCACCGATATCAGAATGTTCAATGCCTGCGGTCTGGGTTTTTCTCTGGGAATTTTCTTTTCCGTGTTGGGCATTTTGATTGCTCTTACCCTGGATACCTCTGTTTATTTGCCTGTGACCTTGGAGAGAAGATATCATCTTGTGACCCTTGGGGCACCTTTTATGTCCGAATTCGCTTCCAATTTGGAGCACATGTTGGGAAAAGCGAAGAAAATTGCAGTTGTCTACACAGATACGCCGGTTCCTGTGGAGGAGATGGACGGACTTCCTGTTGTGATTTGTGAGAATCCGGTGGAAAAACCGGAAGAACTTGAGAAAATCCGGGAGTGCGATGCGGTGGTGCTCTGTGTGAAGGCTGCCGGCAAGAACGGAAAAAGAGTAGAACGATGTCTGGAGCAGCTTGCCAGACAGGAGATTGCTGTTACTGCCACAGTGCTGGTGGAAGCAGATGAGAAGCTGATAGGAGCTTATTACGGGAGAAAAAAATGATTCTGTATTTGTTTATCACGGCACTGACTGTCACCATGGCTTTTTTTATCAACAGTGCTTACGTCGGACAACAGAATAACAGAAGCGGCAGAGAGCGGCAGAGATTCCTAAACCTTTTGCTGGTGGTAGGAATCTTTGTGATTCTGTTTGCACTTTCGGCATTACGTATCGGCATCGGAAACGATTACTGGCCCTATCGTGATAGCTTCAGGTATATATGGGGTGGTGACAGGAAGATTTCCTATGAGTTTGGTTTCCGATATCTGGTGCTTTTTTTACAGAAAATTTTCGGCTTTGATAATTATCGGGTTATCTTTGCGGTGATGGCTTTTCTAACCTGCGCTTTTTTCCTGAAGGGAATGTACGATACTTCGGACTGGTTTGCCATGACCTTCATTCTTTTCATGGCAAACGGCTTTTATTTCATGAGTTTCAGCAATGTTCGCTATTATCTGGCATTGGCCATCAGTATGTTTTCTTTGCGATACGTGTTGCAGAAGGATTTTGTTAAGTTCGTGTTCTGGATTCTGATGGGAGCCTTGTTCCATAAGACTATTCTGTTGGTCATTCCGGTGTATCTGACAGCTTATTACCTGAAGTGGAACAGGAGGACTGTTTGGCTGATTCCTGCGGCATGTTGTGCGCTTCTTGCGGGCAAGCCTTTGATTCGGAAGCTTTTGTTTGTTTTCTATCCTTTTTATCAGGGGGATCTGATTCTGGATGTGGAATCTGTCTCCTACATTAATATTGCAAAGTGTCTGGCGATTCTTATTTTTGCGCTTATTTTCTATAAAAAGGGTGTAAGAGGAAATCCCAAGGCGGAGATGTGCTTCAATCTGAATTTGTTTGCAACGATTCTTTACAGCTTTGGATATTATATTTTACAGACCTCGCGTATTTGCTATTATATGGTGCTGGGACAGATATTTTTAGTGCCGATGGTATTACGGAGTATTGAAAATAAGCTACTCCGAAGATTGTGTACGGGGACAATCCTCGTGGCATATCTGATATATTTTTTGGTGTTTTTGGAGAGAGGTAAACAGAGTGGAATCATGATTTTACCATATATGACCTGGCTGTTCACCTAGCGGAAACGAGATGATAAAAATACCGTTGCCCTATAACCCATGAAAAATAGACCTCTATATGAAGAAAGTCAATGTTGCAAAGCATGCGGTGGTATCGGACGCGGATGTATGTAACTGCTTACAGAAATAGTTTGCTATATTTGGCATTATTGCAGTGTTTTTTGCTTGGTTTCGCAGTGTATATTTTGCTATTTTCTACAAAAACCCTTAGTGCGTCAAATATTTATCAATTTCGGCTTGATATTCTATGCCTGAATTGCTAAAATAGATGCGTACTGAATTAATAGTTCGACTAATTGCACAAAGCAGCCGAACTATTTTCGGCTGTTTAAAAATCTAAATTGAAAGGAAGAAACACGAGAATGAAAAAATGGGTGTACTTATTCAGTGAAGGTGACATGAGCATGCGTAACCTTCTTGGTGGTAAGGGTGCTAACCTGGCTGAGATGACAAGCATTGGTCTGCCGGTTCCTCAGGGCTTCACCATTACAACCGAGGCTTGTACTCAGTACTATGAGGATGGCCGCAAGATTAATGACGAAATCATGGGTCAGACCATGGAGTATGTAGCTGAGATGGAGAGAATTAACGGCAAGAAGTTCGGAGATTTGAAGAATCCTCTGCTTGTTTCCGTTCGTTCCGGTGCTCGTGCTTCCATGCCCGGTATGATGGATACCATCCTGAACCTGGGTCTGAATGATGAGGTTGTTGCTGCAATGATCGCAGGCAACCCCGATCCTGCATTTGAGCGTTTTGTATATGACTCCTACAGACGTTTCATCCAGATGTTCTCCGACGTTGTTATGGAGGTTGGTAAGAAGTACTTTGAGCAGCTTATCGACAAGATGAAGGAAGAGAAGGGTGTTCAGTATGACGTTGAGCTGACCGCTGCTGACCTTAAGACTCTGGCTGAGCAGTTCAAGGCTGAGTATAAGAAGCAGCTGGGCAAGGATTTCCCTTCCGATCCCGTAGAGCAGTTGAAGCTGGCTATCGAGGCTGTGTTCCGTTCTTGGGACAACCCTCGTGCAAACGTATATCGTCGTGACAACGATATCCCTTATTCCTGGGGTACCGCTGTAAACGTAATGCCCA
>JAEDMI010000170.1 GCA_016303085.1 Acetatifactor sp. | reverse complement strand
AAGGGAATACCCGTCACCCTGAATTAAAAGAATATCTGTGCAAACGGCGCACAGCAGCAAAAGCCGCCGGACTTCAGATGATTATTCCCTGAAGCCCGACGGCTTTTTTAATTTCATTTTTTTGTATCAAACATGTAATCGTCCGTGTGAGAGCCGTGTGAGCTTGTCGCGGGTGTCTTCCGCAATGTGCTCAAGGTGCTTTCAGGCTCAGCATCCTGCGTATCAGCTGTTCTCATCCACATAAACCTGTACTCTTCTCTGGATGACATCGGCGACATCCTGTGCCGACTTCTGCCCGGAATAGAATGCCCCCATCTCCTCATTGACAATGTTTGCAACATTTTCGTTATAGTAATAACGGTTGCTCACGGACTGAATGTAGTCTGTTACCATGTCAAGCTGCTCCTGGTTCAGAGGAGGAATCACAATCTCCTCACCGTTGATGTATATGGTGTTGTCATAGTACTGTTTCTCCCCGTTCTCATCCTCCCAGTACGGGCGTTCCAAAGCAGCCTTGGACTTTTCAAAGAACAAAGCCTTGTTTACCGGGAAGTAGCTTACCTCCTTCTGGTATTCGTCAGTCAAGTAATAGCGCACAAACTGCCATGCTCCATCCAGATTTGCCGACCTTGCGGACAAAGCATAGGTTGTTTCTGCCTGAAGATAAGCTCCGTTATCGCTCTCCGTGGGGAATCCCACAAAACTGATATCCTCTCCGAAGTAACCGTTGATTGTCGTGGCAATATCCGAAAAATTATACATATTCACTGCCATCATCAGCGTGCGGTTTTCCCTGTACTGGGACTCTTCTGCCGCCCAGTCATAATTATTCCAGTAATCATCGTCATAGTTGATTTCCTCCGGCAGCGTCATGGCAAATTCCATCATGGAAATAAAATCTTCCGAATTGAAGTTACACTTTCCGGTGGAAACATCCACAAACTGATTTCCGCAGTACCGCATTACCATGTACATAAAACTTTCACGTGTGGTATCTCCGAAAGCCTTGGCCTCCTCGCCCATTCCTGCCAGCACCTGCTTCATATCCTCCATGGTCCATCCGGTTCTGTCACCTACCAGAGATGCCTTTGCAGCCATAGTATACACCTCAAAGTTGGGAACTACATAATACAGTTTTCCGTCCACAGAGTAAGCGTCGAACACATTCTGCATAAACTCCACCTGGGAAAGTTCCTCATCCTTTTCAATCAGCTTATTCACATCCGCAATCCAACCCTTAGAAATGTAGGTTTCAATGGGCAACGGATTATACTCATTGTTAATCAGAATGTCGGGCATATTACCGGAGATTATATCGTTGTTCAGCTTTGTCATACCCGCCGTGTAATCCTCGTAGGTATTATATACATTATACTCTTTTGTTACGATTCTGTACTCTTCGCTGGTCTGGTTGAACTCGATGACCCGCTTCTTCACGTCGTAACCTATCCAGTTGCCCGCAATCACGATAACCGCCTTATCGGCAATATCCGCAGGATCAACATATTGAAAGACAGCCGCTTTAACCCCGTCTTGCCAGTCCTCCGAATAGATTCCGATAAAGGAGGTGTCTGACAACTCCACAACGCTGCGGAATTGCTCTATGTATAAGTCCGAATTGATGAAATCCATCAGCGGCTTCGGTTCAGCCTCGCCGAAGGTATAGGTATAAATACCGCTGCTTGTGGTATAGAGCAGGTCTCCGTTTTCTCTCACGCTCATCACGTTGTAATCCCATGAGTAGAATATTGAAGAAGGTATCTCCTTCTTTTCCCCGAGAGTGCCCGCATCCAGATTCAGGTCAGAACAATAGCTTTTCTGCCAGTCATTCTCATCATGGTAAATTGCCAGCAGCGTCCCGTCCTCTTTGGGAATCACTCTCTCCAGATTGTTGAATACCGCAGACAGCTCATCGGGGAGCGGTACATTTTCCACCACATTGCCTTCGGCGTCCACATTGACTCTGCTGGTCTGGTTCCCTCTTACAAGCAGATTCAGGGAGCCGTCCTCTTTCGCCACAATGGTGTTTATATTTATCCATTCATTCTCGTTGGAAACAATACCCTCCAACTCCTTCTCCCAGAGGAAACTGCCGTCCTTATCCCAGTGACAGATAAAGAACCTTCCTTCGGAAGCGTAGCTCTCTTCCGTATATCTTTCTCGCTGATGTAGCTTGATTCCGTACAGTTCACCCTCAGAGTTCA
Organism: Acetatifactor sp.; assembly: GCA_016303085.1. Taxonomy (GTDB): domain Bacteria; phylum Bacillota; class Clostridia; order Lachnospirales; family Lachnospiraceae; genus Acetatifactor. The sequence continues at coordinate 3,164 of JAEDMI010000170.1, read as the reverse complement.
ACACAAAATTATTGTAGCTGACATTATCATAGTCCCAGTTATCGCCGGCGACATCCAAGGGCATCACACCGACATCCCCGCCTTCCTCTGCGGGCTGGTTGATATCGTTATCTGTCTCAGGTACATCGACCTCTCCGTCGCCTTCTCCCTCGCCGGCAGATTCCTCTTCTTCGGGTATCTGAATGTCCGTAAGCTCCATGCCGCTTCCGTCCTCATTCATGCTCAAAATGCAGTATCTGTTGATGGATTCGTAGGTTATCTCATCCCAACTGTACGCCTGCATCAGGACATAAATCTTTCCATCCCTGTGGATAGTCTGCATGATATTGGTATTACCGCTTTCATTGTCCGTCAGCTGCGGCATCTCAATAGGTTGCAACCTGTAGACATACTCCTTTGCCAGCGCAGCATTTTCCATGTTTTTCCCTTTACCGCCGCAGGCACACAGCCCCAGGCTCAGGGCGAGAGTCAGCCCCAGTGCCAGCCCCCTTCTGAAAAATTTCTTTCTCATAACTATTCCTCCTCTTCTTTTTCTGCGTTTTCCATGCCTTCCGCATCACAAATATCTTCTGTTTCTACTGTATCTTCTGTTTCTACTGTATCTCCCGGGCTATCCGATCCATTTGTCTTTCTGCTTTTTAACTTCCGTTTCTTTTTCCGTTTTTCGGTCTTTCTGCTTTTCTTCTCCGGCTGTTCAAATTCACTCAGATACTCCAGCTCATCAGCATTTCCCTTTGCAGCCATCCGCTTCAGGCGGATTCTCTCACCCTTCCGCTCTGCCTTATCTTTCAGTTTCAGCCACTTTTCACGAATGGTCCAACCCTTATGCTTCCACCAGATGCCAAAGAGAACAAGCGCCAGAACGACCGTATAGAGTAGAAACAGCATTTCAAAAAGCGTGACTACCGTCAGGATATCCTCATATCCTCTGGCCACATTTTCCCAATAAGGATAAATAATCGCCTTACCGTTCATAGAACGTGTTCCAAACTGAGGTATCAGTTTCAGTCGGGAAAGAAAAGAATAACGTGAGGTGTTTTCCAAAACCTCTGTCTCTTTCTCCGAACTTCCCAGTTGTTCTTTTACATAATTGTACGCAAAGTTGGTAACCGGGTCGGGCATCACAATCTCATAATGATTGATACCGTTGTTTGTACCAAGCTCACTCAGTGTCTGATAAGACACATAGACAAGCGTGCTGTCCAGTCCGGCAGCCTCCGTCAGGCGACCTTCCTCCCGCTGTACCACTCCTGTAACAATATGGGGAATTCCGCCGATATATACAGTCATCCCCGCCACATCGTTGGAACCGAACAACTGCCATGCGGCGTCCTGGTCAATCACACAGTAATCCTGCATCAAATCGTTTCCCGAAAAATATGCCCCCGAAAGCAACTTTAAAGGATGAAACAGAAAAAAGTCCCCTCCGATTCCGATGGCATCCGCCTGAACAGATGACCTGTCACCGGAAACGGTAATCTTTCCGTCTGCGCTGTAAGCATCCACCCACAACCTGGCACCGGGATTCTCGGATTCCTTTACCACCGCAGCATCAGCCAGCGCACCGTCTATGGAATGCTCAAACTCTTTGATTTTGTCCTCGGTGATTCCGGCATTTACCGAGAAGAAACAACTGACCTGCGATGCCTTCCCTTCCTTACTCCACCGCTCCGCCATGTTCTGGGAATCCTGCCCCTGCCCCAGATGATTTGCGATAAAAGCAAGAATCAGGAAGAGCAGAAAGGAGATTCCCCCGCTTATTCCAAGTACTAATTTCTTCATTGCTCGCCTCATTTCCGCCGAAATTAATTGTCAGCCAGTCTCACCTGCTTGCCGGCTTCCACGGGCTTTGTTGAAGTGGTAATCACATACTCGTATCCGTAAAGCCCGCCGCTGATTGCAGACTGGGTATCATCGCTGGCCAGGACCTCCACATCCACACGTGTCGCAATGTATCGGTTACCCAGTGGGCTGGACTTGGATTCCACAATCAGAATAAACTTACCGTTGTTGTCTTCACGAATTGCACTGTTTGGCACAATCAGGTCAAAGTTGGCACTCTTCTGTCCCACGGATACATTCAGGGTCTGTCCTGCGGTGACACTGCCGGTCACGTCAAAGGTCAGCATCTTGCTTTGTCCCGGATTGTTTCTGTCAGGCTTGATGCTTGCCAGAGTCACCTCCACATCATCATATCTCCAGGCATTTACCAAATCAGCTCTGTCACCCACGGAAAGGCGTTTTGCCTGTTCGTTGGTAACGGTGAAGCTCATGGTATAGCCCTTGCCCTCGGGCTGCAATACCGCAACCGGTGTAGCTGCGGATGTAGTGTTGCCGGCGGTAACGTTGATAGAAGTAACCGTTCCGGCAATATCAGCAGTAATCACCGCATCCACTGCCTGGGAAGTCAGTTCATCCACCTTCTTCTGAGCCTTTGCGATCGCATCCAGCTTAGATTCCAGAGCTGCCACATTTCCTATTCCCGCAACCAGTTCATCCAGTTCCTTCTGCTTTGTCTCCACCAGTGCTTTTGCTGCGTCCAACTCCTTCTGTGCACCGTAAACATTCAGTTCATAAACCGACTTCTGGCTTTGCAGATTGGTGATTGTCTGGCTGTTTTTCCTGTTTGTATCGTTCTGCTTTGCGGAATTCAACTCGTTTTTTGCATTGGTCAGAGCAGTGGTTGCATTACTCAGGGCAGTCTGTTTGTCGCTCTGAGTCTTTCTTGCGGCTTCCAGTTGAGGCTGTAGTTCTGCCTGGGCTGCAGCATCTCCGTCGGACACCGCAATTTCCAACAGTGCCTCTAGCCGGGTCACTTCAGCATCTGCCGCTGTCTTCGCTGCTTCTGCCACTGTCTTATTCTCCTCCGCCGTTGTTTTGGCCGCCTCAGCAGTAACCACTCTCTGGGCCGCGTAGGTGTCCTGATTATGCTCGTAAATAATCTGCGTTGAAAAATCCGCTATCAGCTGATTCAGTTCCGCCACTTTTTTCTCCAGCGGTGTCACCGCATCCTCCGCCGCCTTCACGGCAGCCTGTGCGTTTGTTATCCGCTGACGCATTGTGGCTGCGGACACATCCTTATTTGCAGAGTAAATATCCGAGGATGTAATCTCTGCTGTGAGCAGAGACAAGTCATAGGCTTCCTGCGCTGCCTGAAGTTCTTC
>JAEDMI010000169.1 GCA_016303085.1 Acetatifactor sp. | reverse complement strand
TATCAACTATGGCGGCGGTGAGGCCAACGTTGCGGTATCTCTTGCAAACTACGGACATGACGCTGAATTTGTTACCGCAGTTCCAAACAACGAAATCGGTGAGTGTGCAGTGGCAGCATTGAGAAAGTACAACGTAGGAACACAGCACATTGCAAAATGCGGCGAGAGACTGGGAATCTATTTCTTGGAGAGCGGTTCTTCCATGAGACCTTCCAAGGTTGTGTATGACAGAGCACATTCTTCTATTTCTACCGCAACAGCAGCAGACTTTGATTTTGATGATATTTTCAAGGATGCAGACTGGTTCCACTTTACCGGTATTACTCCCGCTGTATCTGATGCTGCTGCAGTACTGACCGAGGAGGCTTTAAAGGCAGCAAAGAAGCATGGCGTTAAGGTTTCCGTTGATTTGAATTTCCGTAAGAAGCTGTGGAGCTCCGAGAAGGCACAGAAGGTTATGAAAAACCTGATGCAGTATGTGGATGTCTGCATCGGAAATGAGGAGGATGCGGAACTGGTACTGGGTTACAAGCCCGGTAAGACCGATGTCACCAGCGGCGATTTGGAGCTGGCAGGCTACAAGTCCATCTTTGAGCAGATGGTAGCCGACTACAACTTTGAGTACTGCATTTCTTCCCTGCGTGTAAGCCATTCCGCTTCCGATAATGGTTGGTCCGCATGCATTTACTCCAGAGATACCAAGGAGTTCTATCACTCCAAGGAGTACAGCATCCATCCTATCGTAGACCGTGTGGGCGGCGGCGATTCCTTTGCAGGCGGTGTTATCTGCGGTATGCTGGACGGCAAGAATTTCAAGGATGCCCTTGAGTTTGGTGTGGCTGCTTCCGCATTGAAGCACACCATCCCCGGAGACTTCAATCTGGTATCCAGAAAAGAGGTTGAGACTCTGGCCGGCGGAGATGCTTCCGGACGTGTACAGAGATAACTGAAAAGATTAGAAAAAAAGACTCCCGGCTGAATCAGCCGGGAGTTTTTTTTATATGCGGTATTACTGCTTATTTGCCTCGAAGTATACAAAGAAGGTATCACCGGTGGTATCGTCATCGAAGTATTCCATGTAGGAGATGGAAAAATCGTTGTTACCTGCGGGAACCTCAAACACCAGAAGCCCGGTACGGCTTTCTTTTGCTGCAAGAGTATAGGTGCCGGGAAGTATATTGTTGAACAAAGCCTCGCCGTCATCTGTGTAGAAGGTCAGAGAGAAGTCGAATGCGTCATCTGCATCATCGTTCCACTGAATCTGGAAGTCGGTGTCGTACATCTCGATTTCAGAGCTGCTGGTGTTATTTACGGTTACATCAGCTACAAGAAGCTCGTAGCCGTCAGCAGCAGTATAGCCTTCATACTCATCACAGAGATATGCGCTGTTCACGGTGTAATCAAAAAAGTAGGTGCGCATGGTATCGCCGAGTTTTCCTTCCGCAAAGCCGTCCTTGCCGGGGCGAACAATGGTTGAAGTGCTTCCGCAGCCTACCAGTGAAATTGCTGTTACAGTTGCAAGCAAAAGTGAAATAATTTTTTTCATATCTTCCTCCGTATCAATAAGAAAATTTAATAAACATATTAAATCTTAGCATATTCCCGGTGAAATAACAATTCTTACATTGGTGAAAAAAATGTCGAACTGAGGGAAAAAAATGGTAAGTTTACATAAAACAGACGAAGTAAACAGAATCTTAATATTTTTCTAGGATACATTTAGGATACGCTTAAGATACAAGGAGTGTGTATTGTGTTACCGTAACTTTAGCCGGTCGGAAACCGGAAAATAAAGGAGGTAACAAATTTGAAACATAGCAGATTAACGGCGGCTGTCGTAGGAACATCCCTGGTTGTGGGAATGCTGAGCGGCTGCGGGAAAAAAGATATGGGAAGTGACAGTCTCCCAACCGCTGAGGTGGGACGATATGTGGAAGAAGAGCTGGAATTGCCTGACGAGTGGAGCGGCTGGACGGTAAAACAGTTGTTTGCGGAGAATGAGAAACTTCATCTGCTGATTGTGAAGGAAGAGGAGGAGCGTCTGCTGTTACAGGAGTGGGAGCAGGACGGGGACGGCTTTTCAGATGTGACGAAGAAGTGGCTGAATACGGTGGAACTTCCCAATCAGGCATGGATGAATTTGAAACTGATGCAGGACGGAAGCGGTGTACAGTATTTGTTTGCGGAGTATACGGAAGAGGATAGCTATAAGAGTCATTTGTGGAGAAGTGACGGGGATGCTGCCCTGGACATTACACCGGAAAAGTGGACGGTTCCCGATGAAGAATGGGGCTATTATGAGTACATTAACGGCATTGCTGCACTGGACAATGGAACACTGGTGGCAAACAGCAGCAGAACCGTGGATGTTTTGTACGGCGAAGACGGGCTCGTGCTGGAAAGTGAGCAGGCGGAGGGTTATTATGGCGAGACAGTGTTGTCGGACGGGGAAAATATTTATCTGACCTCCATGGACAACAGTGGCGTGATTACGGAGATAGAAAAGCGGCACGGTGGAAAAAGAAGTGATGCGGAGACAATTCCCTTCGGACAGAGCAGTGCGGGAGGAACATACTTGTGCGTGATGAAGGACGGAACCCTGATTTCGGCAGGCTCAGACGGCATTTTTCGATGCGGTCCGGGAGAGGATGACTGGGAAAAGCTGCTGGCCGGTTCAGAGACGGACTTTACTCTTTCCGGCTGTTGGTGCACCGACCTGACAGCGCTTGCTGACGGCAGAATCTATGCTGTATTTGCACAGGATGACGGCACTGTGAAACTGAAGAAATATGAGTATGACCCCAATGCCGTAACAGAGGTGACAGAGACATTGAAGCTTTATGCAGTGGAGGAAAATTTTCTGCTGCAAAATGCGGTTGCGCTGTATCACAGAGAGCATCCGGAGGTGGCAATCGAGGTGGAGTACGGTTACACCTACAATGACAAGTATTCCGACAGGGAACTGAATTACAATGATATTTATCAGAAGCTGAATACCATGCTTATGAGCGATAATGCGCCCGACATACTCGTTATGGATCATCTGAATATAGCATCATTTCAGGAAAAGAAACTGCTTGTGGACATCAACGATGTAATCGCTCCCATGGAGGAAAGCGGGGAGCTTTTAAAAGGTATTACGGGCAGCTATCTGCAAGAGGACGGAAGCAGGTATGTTGTGCCTCTGCAATTTGTCTTTACCTATATTACGGGCAGAGATATCACAGAGAAGGATATGGAATCCCTGGAGAGCCTGGCAGCATTTTTGCACGGGAAGAGCGAGAATTATCTGGGGGCACAAACCGTGGAAGAGTTGGTAGATAAGTTCTATCCCTATTTCTGCGGAGACATTGTGGACGGCAAGGAACTTGACAAAGAGTTGCTGAGGGAGAAACTGGAGGCATTGAAGGAGATTGGGAATAACTGCGGTATTGTGGCACAGCATGATGACTTAAACGGCAGGAACGGACATTGCTTTAATCTCTGGGATTTACCGTCACGCACCAAGCTGGGTATGGATACCGCAGATGGTTTTAACGGGTGTATGTTTGCCGTGGCAATCACAGATTACATCAGGGGAGGGTTCACAGCTTTTGAGAACAGCTTTACTCCCATGATGCAAATGGGAATTTGTTCTAAAAGCAAGTATCAGGACACGGCAAAGGATTTTGTCGGTTTTGCACTGTCTGAGGCGGTTCAGGGAACGGATTATTATGAGGGATTTCCGGTGAATCGAAGCTGCCTGGAGGCATTGGCAGCAGCGGACCGTTCTAATATAGCGGCAGCTACCACAATCACTACGGCGGACGGCGGAGAAGAGGAATTTAATATTTTGCCGTACTCTCAGGAAACTGCACAGAAACTGTTGGATATATGCAATGCACTGGATAAACCCGTGAAGGAGGATACAAAGATAAGGGAGGTGCTGATTGACAGTCTTGGCGGCTATTTGTCCGGCAGTGAAAATGTGGAGACTGCGGTTGACAAAGTAGAAGCCGGACTGAAAATGTATCTGGCGGAGTAGAGAGACCGAGTGAATGTCGGACAAATGATAGAAAATATGTCTGCCCTAAAAATCCGGGGGCACATCCTATTTGACAAGTATCAGTGCATATGCGATAATTGAAAAGCGTTGCATGGGAATGACAAAGGCTTGGACAGTTATCATACGAGAGGGAACAAAATGAAGCAGGAACGTTTGATTCACATAGATATTTTGCGGATATTGGCGTGCTTTAGTGTACTCGTACTACACAGTGCAGCGCAATATTGGTATGGATTGCCGGTTACGGATAAGAATTGGCTGATTATCAATTCCTATGATGCGGTGGCACGGTTTGGGGTTCCTGTCTTTGTCATGATTAGTGGAGCACTTTTCCTGGATACAAATCGGCAAATTGATACAAAAAAACTGTATCTGCACAATATTCTGCGAATGGTGGTCATCTATTTTGTGTGGTCTGCTGTTTACGGTCTATTTGACTGCAGGGTATATGACTGGTCAGCGTTGAAACCGGCAGATTTTCTGCTGGAAATTTATACCGGAAGATATCATTTGTGGTATCTTCCGATGACTGTGGGTTTATATATGCTGATTCCTGTCTGGAAAAAATGGCTTGAGCATGCGGATGAGAAGGATGTGCAATATTTTCTGCTTCTTTTTCTTGTTTTTAAAATTATCCGTAATACTGTAATGGTTTTAAAACCCATGGAGTGGCTGAAGTTTCTCTGGGGTGCATTTGAGTTCGGTGACATGTTGGATTATCCCGGCTACTTTATCTTTGGGTATTATATTGCCCATTATAACATTGCCGCAAGGTGGCGTAGGTGGATATATGTGGCGGGAATTTTGGGCGCCGGCGCAAATGTGATACTGGGAAATTATAAGGCGCTGAACACAGGACTTCCAAACGGAGAGATATACGACAGCTTCAGTATGTTTACTTTTTTAACGGTGACAGCTCTTTTTGTGTTTGGTGTTGAAAAGGTAAGTAAATGGAAGGTGCCGTTGAGAATCAGAGCAGTAATCAAGGAAATCTCAATGGCAACGCTCGGTATTTACCTGATTCATTTGCTTTGGATGGAGATTTTGCAGTCGCAGGGTATTGACAGCATGATGGTGACTCCGATAATTGGAGTGCCCCTTTGCGCTTTAATCTGTTTCGTCCTGTCCTTTTTCTGTGCCGCTATACTGCGCAGGATTCCCGTAATCGGGAAGTTTATCTGCTGATTTTTGATAACTGGTATTTTTGAAAAAAGGAATTGACATTTATTTTGTATAATGGTATTATCATTCTTGCGCGGTGCGTTATGCGGAAGTGTCGGAACTGGCAGACGAGCAAGACTAAGGATCTTGTGGTAGCAATACCGTGTGGGTTCAAGTCCCATCTTCCGCACCAGACCATGATAATCCGAACCCGGTTCCAATCGGGGACGGATTCGGAT
>JAEDMI010000168.1 GCA_016303085.1 Acetatifactor sp. | reverse complement strand
TTCTCACGGCATTGGTCATCTTCTGCCTGATTAAGCTGTTGAATAAAATCAGTGAAAAATTCAGCCGCAAGGAGGAGGCAAAGCCCGCGGTGCCTACTACGAAGAAGTGCCCCTTCTGTAAGAGTGAGATTGCCATTGATGCAACCAGATGCCCTCACTGTACCTCTCAGCTGGAACAGTAGGTGAAAACCTGCCGGGAGCCGTAAAGAGCGGTGGGTCGGCAGATATCGGGGGAAGAGGGATGACACAGGATATATTTTGGAGAAAGTGCATATATTCGGCTGTGGTGCTTATACTTGCGGGAATACTTGGCGGTTGCGGCGAAATTGAGGAGAAGACTGCAAATGCCACACAGCTGATTCAAAGTCTGGACTATCAGGGGGCACTGGAGGAACTGAATGCCGCAGAGGAAGCCGGAGAAAACCAAAGACTGATTGAACGCTCCCGTGGTATCGCTTATATGGGACTTACGGATTATGAGCAGGCGGTGGAGGCTTTCTTGAAATCTCTGGCCGGAAGCAACGGATTTGTGCAGGATTTGGATTTTGACACAAATTATTATCTGGCAGCAGCCTACACCAAAAACGGGCAGTACAGTGAGGCAGAGGCAACCTACAACGCAATTCTGGACTTGAGACCGGAGGAGCCGGACGCCTACTTCCTGAGAGGCAATGTACGGCTGAGTCTGAACAATTACGAAGGCGCAAAGACTGATTTTGACAAGGCTGTTTCCATGGAGCCGAGGAATTACGACAGGCTAATTGAAATTTACGAAGTGCTGGCTGATTTCGGCTATAAGGAAGTCGGAAAGGAGTACCTGCAGACGGCTCTTGCATCCGGCGACAAACAGATGGATAATTATGTAATCGGACGCATTTATTACTATCTGGGGGAATATCAGAAAGCGTGTCTGGCTCTGGAAGAAGCCCGGGAGAAGGGCGGTGTCGAGAGCTACCTGTATCTGGGGCGCTCCTATGAGGCTACGGGAGATTACAACTATGCTTCCAGCGTGTATAACAGTTATCTTGCAAAGTATGAAGGGAACGCGGAGATGTATAATCAGCTGGGACTCTGCGAGATGGCAAAGGGAGAGTACAAAAAGGCGCTGGATGCCTTTCAGGCGGGAATGCAGCTGGAGAACAGTGAAAATCTACAGGCACTGTCCTTCAATGAAATTGTGGCATATGAGTATTTGGAAGAGTATGAGCAGGCTTATGTGCTATTGAATCATTATCTGAAGAATTATCCCGATGATGAACAGGCGAGACGAGAGTACGATTTTTTGTCTACCAGATAATCAGGGTTAATTTCCGGATTGAAGAAATCTTGCATATTGCATCAAATTATCTACGGTGCCGCTGTCAAAAGTGAGCACCGTATTTATGATGTCGGTGACGGTATAGTCCGGGGATACGTGTCTGTTCAGAAGTTCGGGATCAAATCGGTACCCGGTGCGGCCGAGAAGATAGTCGGTGGTCACGCCGAAAAAATCTGCAAGGCGGCAGAGAGTTCTGAGGTCGGGGGCATGTACGTCGTTCTCGTAGTTGGAGACGGTGCCCACAGATACCCGAAGAAAAGTGGCAAGCTCTTTCTGACCGATATTTTTGTCTCTGCGCAGTTCTGCCAGAATTTCTCCCGTTGTCATGGGACGTTGCCTCCTTTCTTTTATCTTATCCATTCTGAAATATTTTACCTCTTTTTATGTTCTGTAAAATAGAATTACACGAATCGAATAAATTATGATGAAACATGAAACAGAAGTTTAGGAAAAGTAAAATTAAAAGAGGGAAATATTATTTGTTTTGTAGAAACATTTCAGATAGTTTGCAAAATGATACACAATATATTCCACTGTATATAGGACTTAACTACCATATATGGTATCTTTCATTGACTTTTGCAAACGGCAATGGTATGATTAATCTAATTGCAGGTTTTCAAATAACAGGAGAGGGGTTACGGGTATGCAGGTTATTAAGCGAAACGGAGAAAAGTCTGATTTTACACTGACAAAAATCAATGATGCAATCATGAAAGCGTTTACCGCTACGAATATGAGCTATACGAATGACATTATTGATTTGCTGGCGTTGCGCGTCACCGCGGATTTTCAGGATAAGGTGAAGGAGGATGCGGTACACGTGGAGGATATTCAGGACAGCGTGGAGCGCGTTCTGGGACAGGCCGGCTATGAGGAAGTGGCAAAGGCTTACATATTGTACCGCAAGCAGCGGGAGAAGATGCGCACCATGACCTCCACTATACTGGATTATAAAGAGGTAGTGAACGGATATGTCAAGGTGGAGGACTGGCGTGTGAAGGAGAACTCCACAGTTACCTATTCTGTGGGAGGCCTTATCTTAAGTAATTCCGGTGCTGTTACCGCCAATTACTGGTTGTCCGAAATTTATGATGAGGAGATTGCGGAGGCTCACAGAAGTGCTGACATCCATATCCATGATTTGTCCATGTTGACAGGCTACTGTGCAGGCTGGTCCTTGAAGCAGCTGATTCAGGAAGGTCTGGGTGGCATTACCGGCAAGATTACTTCCGCACCGGCAAAGCATCTTTCCGTACTCTGTAACCAAATGGTAAACTTTCTGGGAATCATGCAGAATGAGTGGGCGGGAGCTCAGGCATTCTCTTCCTTTGACACCTACCTTGCGCCCTTTGTCAAGGTGGACAACCTAAGCTATGACGAGGTGAAGAAGTGCATCGAGGCATTTATCTACGGGGTGAATACGCCCAGCCGCTGGGGCACGCAGGCACCTTTTTCCAACATAACCCTGGATTGGACCGTACCCGACGATTTGGCGGAACTTCCTGCCATCGTAGGCGGCAGGGAGATGGATTTTAAATACAAGGACTGTAAGAAGGAGATGGACATGGTCAACAAGGCGTTTATTGAGACCATGATTGAGGGCGATGCCAACGGCAGAGGCTTCCAGTATCCTATCCCTACCTATTCGATTACAAGAGATTTTGACTGGTCCGACACAGAGAACAACAGGCTGTTGTTCGAGATGACCGCAAAGTACGGTACGCCGTATTTTTCCAACTATATCAACTCCGATATGCAGCCCAGCGATGTACGCAGCATGTGCTGCCGTCTGAGACTGGATTTGAGAGAACTGCGAAAGAAGACCGGCGGCTTTTTCGGTTCCGGCGAGAGTACGGGAAGCGTGGGCGTTGTCACAATCAATCTGCCCAGAATCGCTTATCTGTCCGCCAACGAAGACGAGTTCTTCTCCAGACTCAATCACATGATGGACATTGCGGCTCGTTCCCTGAAAATCAAGAGGGGCGTCATCTCCAGACTTTTGGCGGAGGGACTCTATCCTTATACCAAGAGATACTTGGGCTCCTTCGACAATCATTTTTCCACCATCGGCCTTATCGGTATGAACGAGGTGGGTCTGAATGCCAACTGGCTCAGGGCAGATATGACGAATGAAAAGACTCAGGCCTTTGCCAAAAAAGTGCTGAACCATATGCGAGAGAGACTTTCCGACTATCAGGAACAGTACGGCGATTTGTACAATTTGGAGGCTACTCCTGCAGAGAGTACTACCTACCGCCTTGCCAAGCACGACAGGAAGCGTTGGCCGGCCATCAAGACCGCGGGCAAGCCGGGGGACACTCCTTACTACACCAATTCCTCCCATCTGCCTGTGGATTATACCGCCGACATTTTTGATGCGTTGGATATTCAGGACGAACTGCAGACCCTTTACACTTCAGGAACCGTGTTCCACGCTTTCCTGGGAGAAAAGCTGCCTGACTGGAAAGCAGCGGCTTCACTGGTGCGCACCATTGCCAACAACTATAAGCTGCCCTACTATACGCTTTCCCCCACATATTCCATCTGCAAGACCCACGGATATCTGGCGGGCGAGGTGAAGATTTGTCCTCACTGCGGGGCCGGGACGGAGGTCTACAGCCGGATTACCGGATACTATCGCCCCGTGCAGAACTGGAACGACGGAAAGTTGCAGGAGTATGCAAATCGTACAGAGTACGATATCGAGCATTCCGTTTTAAAACGTCCAACAAGAAGTATGGTAACACTGTCTAACTTTGAGGCAGATGTGGACGTAACGGTGGAGCAACCTCAGAATATCAGGTATCTTTTTACCACCAAGACATGCCCCAACTGCAAGCTGGCGAAGGAATATTTGAAGGATGTGAGCTATGTGACCATTGATGCCGAGGAAAATATGGAGTTGGCAAGCCGTTATGGCGTGATGCAGGCACCTACGCTGGTTGTGGTGGAAGGAGAGCAGCAGAAAAAGTATGTCAATGCCTCCAACATTAAGAAGTATGTTGACCGGATGCATGCGGCTTTGGTATAATGGAGTTAATCAAAAGGTGTTGTCCTGATGGGCAGCGCCTTTGCTATGTAAAAGAAATGTGAAAGCTGGCAATGCTTCGGAACGGAGAGAGATATGATAAACAAATTAAACGAAAAGATTAAAAAGACAGGTGCTCCCATTGTGGTTGGCTTGGACCCCATGATGAAATTTGTGCCGGAATTCATTCGCAAAAAGGCCTTTGCGGAGTACGGAGAGACGCTGGAGGGCGCGGCAGAAGCCATCTGGCAGTACAACAAGGGTATTGTGGATGCTATTTATGATCTGATTCCTGCGGTAAAACCTCAGATTGCCATGTATGAACAGTTTGGAATCCCCGGTATGATTGCTTTTAAGAAAACCGTTGATTACTGTAAGGAGAAGGATTTGGTAGTCATCGGCGATGTCAAGAGAGGAGATATCGGTTCCACCTCCGAGGCTTATGCGGTGGGACATCTGGGCAAGGTGCAGGTAGGAAGCAATTCCTATGCGGGCTTTGACGAGGATTTTGCCACGGTGAATCCCTATCTGGGCTCCGATGGGGTGAAGCCTTTTCTGAAGGTTTGTAAAGAGGAGAAAAAGGGCATTTTTGTTCTGGTAAAGACTTCCAACCCCAGTAGCGGTGAGTTTCAGGACAGGCTGATTGACGGTAAGCCTCTCTATGAAATCGTAGGAGAGCAGGTAAATGCCTGGGGTGCTGAGTGCATGCCCGAGAGCGGCAACTACAGCTATGTAGGTGCAGTGGTGGGAGCTACCTATCCCGAACAGGGAAAAATCCTGAGAAAGGTGATGCCCCACACCATGATTCTGGTGCCCGGTTACGGTGCTCAGGGCGGAAAGGGCGCAGACTTGGTGCACTTCTTTAATGAAGACGGTCTGGGCGCCATCATCAATTCCTCCAGAGGAATCATTGCGGCCTACCAGCAGGAGCAGTACGCGCACTTCGGAGAAAAGGGCTATGCCGATGCCTCCAGAGCAGCGGTGCTTGCTATGAGAGAGGATATCTCGGCTGCGTTGAAATAGAGCATTTCCCACCGGCGCGTTTTATTTTCGCGGTTTTCTTATAATTTGCCAGATTTAAGCTGACAGCCAATGGGAGCAAGGTTTTGTAGACAGATAAGCAGG
>JAEDMI010000167.1 GCA_016303085.1 Acetatifactor sp. | reverse complement strand
ATCTTGAATCGGTACGAAAGAGAGTAGAGACTGCCTGCGAAAAGGCCGGAAGAAGCCGGAATGAGGTAACTTTAATTGCGGTGAGCAAGACAAAACCCCTGGATATGTTAAAGGAGGCATATCAAGGGGGTGCACGGGATTTCGGGGAGAACAAGGTACAGGAACTGATAGACAAAATTCCCGAGATGCCTTCCGATATTCGATGGCATATGATTGGACATCTGCAGAGAAACAAAGTGAAATACATTGTGGATAAAGTATACATGATACACAGTGTGGATTCTCTGAGACTTGCAGAGGAAATCAGCAGAGAAGCCGTGAAAAAACAAGTCATGGTGAGAATCCTGATTGAAGTGAATGTAGCAGGAGAAGAAAGCAAGTTCGGCGTTTCGGCTTCTGAGGCCGTTTCCCTTGCGGAAGAGATTGCAAAGCTTCCGGGAATTCGTATCGAAGGTCTGATGACGATAGCTCCCTATGTTGAAAATGCAGAAGAAAATCGACTGTATTTTAGAAAATTGAAACAATTGTCTGTTGACATAGAAGGAAAAAACATTGATAATGTTAATATGAATGTTTTATCTATGGGGATGACAGGTGATTACTCCGTAGCTGTGGAGGAAGGAGCAACCTGTGTGAGAGTCGGGACCGGAATATTCGGTCAGAGGGATTACACCAATCGCCAACCCGAAAACGGGTAGGGCAGCGGAAAGGCATGGTAATAATATGGGAGTAATGGACAAGTTTTTAAATTACATGAAGCTGAACGGCGAAGAGGATGACGAGTATTTTGATGAAGATTATCTTGACGATGATGAAGAAGTAGAAGCTGCGCCTCCCGGGCGCAAGTCTCAGGCACAGAAGAACAGAGACGATGAAGAACCGGAGGAGAGAAGTGCAAAAAGACAGATATCTGCCGGCAACAAAATTACACCGATTAAACAGACTTCCGCAAGGAGAGCTCCAAGCGGCACCGGTATGGAGGTTTGTGTGATTAAGCCCACGTCCGTGGAAGATGCAAGAGAGATTACCGAGACGCTTCTTGCGAACCGGACTGTAGTTCTGAATCTGGAGGGATTGGATGTAGATATCGCTCAGAGAATTATTGACTTTACCAGCGGTTCCTGCTTTGCTATTTCCGGTAATCTTCAGAAAATTTCACATTACATCTTCATCATTACACCGGCAAGTGTGGATATTTCCGGTGATTTTCAGGATATTTTCGGAGGTTCCTTCGAGATGCCTCTCAATAATCAGTAAAAACGTGAGAGTCTGCCTTGCGGGCTCTCATATTCGTTAAGGAGAAAACAGTATGTCAGAGAGATTACCTATTTTATTCAATAAAAAGCCCTGCTATGATATTGTTTTCACTCAGTCTTTCGATGAACTGTGGGACGAACTGAAAAACCTTGGCTGTGAGAACAGAAGAATCTGTATTGTCACAGACTCTAAAGTCGATGAACTTTACGGTAAAAGTGTGTTGGAAATTTTGCAGGGAAAATGCCTGAAGGCATCAAAGTATGCGTTCCCGCACGGTGAAGAAAGCAAGAATCTTGATACTGTCAGGGAAATTTATAAATTTTTGATAGAGGAAGGCTTTGACAGAAAAGATTTGCTACTGGCACTAGGCGGAGGCGTGGTAGGAGATACCACAGGATATGTGGCAGCAACCTATCTTCGTGGAATTGACTTTGTCCAGGTTCCCACCACTCTGCTTTCACAGGCGGACAGCAGCATCGGGGGAAAGACCGGAGTGGATTTTGACGGTTACAAAAATATGGTGGGAGCCTTTAAAATGCCCAGTCTTGTGTACATGAATCTGAGTGTATTGACTACACTGGATGACAGACAGTTTTTCTCGGGTTTTGGTGAAGTAATGAAGCACGGACTGATAAAAGACGCCCTGTTTTATGAATGGCTGATAGAAAATATGTATGAGATTTGTGAGCGTGACCTAAATGTGCTCCAGGAGATGCTGATAAGAAGTTGTACCGTGAAAAAGCTGGTTGTGGAAAAGGACCCCACAGAGTTGGGAGAACGTGCACTTCTCAACTTTGGACATACCATAGGACATGCCATTGAAAAGGCAAAAAATTTTGAACTTTTTCACGGAGAGTGTGTGGCACTGGGAGCCGTTGCGGCAGCTTATATCTCATGGAAGCGGGAAATGCTTTCCATGGAGGAATATTATGAAATCAGGGATATGTTTGTTCCCTTTTATTTACCGATTTCCGTGGACGGAATTGAACCGGAGGAAATTCTCCGCCTGACAAAATCAGATAAAAAAATGGAGTCGGGAAAGATAAAGTTTGTACTGTTGAAGAAGATCGGAAAGGCAGTTATCGACAATACGGTGACTGACGAGGAGATTTTGGCAGCAATCAATGAAATAAATTTCAGTGAAGAGGATGCTCATGCGTAAAAAGGGTTTCATGTTGTTAACAGATGTACTGATCACGGCGTTTCTGCTTGGAATTGACCAGTTTACCAAATATCTTGCCATTAAATATTTAAAGGATGCACCTGCTTTTGTTCTGTTGGACGGAGTGCTTGAACTCAGCTATTTGGAGAACAGGGGCTCGGCCTTCGGTA
Source organism: Acetatifactor sp. (assembly GCA_016303085.1). Classification (GTDB taxonomy): domain Bacteria; phylum Bacillota; class Clostridia; order Lachnospirales; family Lachnospiraceae; genus Acetatifactor. The sequence goes on along the minus strand of JAEDMI010000167.1, from coordinate 2,928 downwards.
TGTTACAGAACCAGAAATTTTTCATTTTATTTGTGGGCTTTGTATTTCTGGCGGTCATTCTGTTTTTCCTGTTTAAGCTGCCGGATGAGAAAAAATTTAATATAGTGCATGTATGTCTGGCAGCGATTATCGCGGGGGGAATCGGGAATATGATTGACCGATTCCGGTTTGACTATGTGGTGGACTTTATTTCCTTTGTATTGATTCATTTCCCGGTTTTCAATTTTGCGGATTGTTGCATTGTTGTCTCTGTCATTATATTGTTTATTTTGTTCCTTTTCGTATACAAAGAGAAGGATTTGGAATTTTTGAGTTTTAAACAGAATAAGTATCGCGAAGTAAAATAGCGCAGGGAAAAAATATGGATTTGTTTTGCTTTGAAATAACAGAAGAAATGGAAGAGGAGAGAATCGATAAGTGTCTTGCGATGCTTATCGATTCTTTGTCGCGCTCCTTTATTCAAAAACTGATAAAAGAGGAAAACGTGAAGGTAAACGGGAGCATTGTAAAGGGAAGTTATCGGGTAAAAGCTGAAGATAAGGTAGAGTTTTTCCTTCCTGAAGCAGTTGAGCCGGATATTGAACCTGAGAATATTCCTCTTGATATTTTGTATGAAGATAAGGATATTATCGTTGTGAATAAGCCTAAGTGTATGGTGGTTCACCCCGCGGCAGGCCATTACAGCGGGACGTTAGTTAATGCATTGATGTATCACTGTGGGTCAGAGCTTTCGGGAATTAACGGCTATATGCGCCCCGGTATTGTACATCGCATTGATATGGATACTACAGGGTCAGTGATTGTCTGTAAAAATGATATCGCGCATAACTGCATTGCAAAGCAACTGAAAGAACATTCCGTTACCAGACGTTATCATGCCATCTGTTACGGAGTCCTGAAAGAGGACGAGTACACCATAGATAAACCCATCGGCAGACATCCTACAGAGCGGAAAAAGATGGCGGTGAATGAAAGAAATGGGAAAAGGGCCGTAACCCATGTAAAGGTTTTGAAGCGTTATAAAGAATATACTTATATTGAATGCGCTTTGGAGACCGGAAGAACCCACCAGATTCGGGTGCATCTTGCAAGCATCGGCCATCCGCTTTTGGGAGACGAGGTCTATTCCAACAGAAAATGTCCTTTCAAGTTGCAGGGTCAGACACTTCACGCAAAAATACTGGGATTCCGTCATCCGTCCACGGGAGAGTACATTGAGACGGACGCTCCACTGCCGGAATACTTTAAACATTTACTTGAAGTGCTGGATTGACTTTATCATACTTTTTGTTGTCTAAATTCAGGAAATGATGTATAATATAATCAGATAAAAGCATAAATTTACTGAAAAGCTTTTATACTTTACGGAAAAGGGGTAGACAATATGAATACAGTAATTACCATAGGAAGACAGTTTGGTTCCGCAGGTCGTGAAATCGGTGAAAAGGTAGCGGAATATTTCGGTATTAAGTGTTATGACAAGGAGTTATTGAGCAGGGCGGCTAAGGAGAGCGGTTTCTGCGAAGAAATGATTCAGAACCATGATGAACGTCCTACCAACTCTTTCCTATACAATCTGGTTATGGATACATATTCCTTTGGCTATAATGCATCTTCCTTTGTAGATATGCCTATCAGCCACAAGGTATTTCTGGCTCAGTTTGACACAATTAAAAAGATTGCAGACGAAGGTCCCTGCGTTATTGTGGGAAGATGTGCGGATTATGCGCTGGCAGATTACAAAAATGTGGTAAATCTATTTATTTTTGGCGACGATGATACAAAGACGAAGCGAATCATGGAGAGATATAATCTTACCGAAGCAAAGGCTAAGGACATGATAATCAAAAAGGATAAGCAGCGTCAGAGTTATTACAATTATTATTCTTCAAAGAAATGGGGACGTGCGGACAGTTATGATCTCTGTATCAACAGCAGTGTTCTGGGAATTGAAGGAACGGTAAAACTGATTATCCAGTATATTGAAGATTTTGAGAAGAAAAACGCATAAAAACTATTGACATTTTTAGGCACCTCATGCTATTATACTACAGTATGCCGCATGACTCGGTAGAAGTGCGTCCGTTTTTTCAGCGGAAGCCACCAAAGTCAGCGAGTAAAATGAGCAGAGCCTGATTTGTACAGGCTGATACTCATGAATAGGAGGTGCCTTATTTATGTACGCAATTATTGCAACAGGCGGAAAGCAGTACAAGGTTTCTGAAGGCGATATCATCAAGGTTGAGAAGCTGGATGCAGAAGCCGGTGCTACTGTTACTTTTGACCAGGTAATCGCAGTAAGTGACGGAACCCTGAAGGTTGGCGCAGATGTTGAAAAAGCATCCGTTGCAGCTACCGTTATGGAGCAGGGAAGAGGTAAGAAGGTTATTGTATACAAGTACAAGAGAAAAACCGGTTACCACAAGAAGAACGGTCACAGACAAGCATACACTCAGGTTAAGATTGACAAGATTAACGCATAATGACAACTGTAGTGATTTGTAAAGACCAAAACGGTTCCTACAGAGGATTTCACTGTATGGGACATGCAGAGTACGCAAAGAAGGGAAAGCCGGATGTGCTGTGTGCAGCAATTTCGGCGCTGACCATCGGAACCATCAATTCTCTGGAGGAGTTGGCAGGTGAAAAGCTTCGGATTACTCAAAATGAGGAAAAGGGCTTTTTAAGATGTGACTTTGACAGTACTTTGCAGGAAAAGTCGTCTTTTTTGATGGATTCCATGGTGTTTTCTCTGGAAAACATCAGCAGAGAGTACGGCGACAAGTATTTGCAAGTAAAATTCGAGGAGGTGTAGACCATGATGAATATGAACCTTCAATTTTTCGCTCATAAGAAGGGAGTAGGTTCTACCAAGAACGGTAGAGATTCCGAATCCAAGAGATTAGGTGCGAAGAGAGCTGACGGACA
>JAEDMI010000008.1 GCA_016303085.1 Acetatifactor sp. | reverse complement strand
GAAGTCTGCGCCTTTCTGTTTTGCTTTTTGCGCGCCGGTATCTGTAAGTGCAGGCTGCCGTCATTGCTATGAAGTAGATTGCTACGGTTATGTGATAAATCAGATAAAACGGCCCGTGTCCGAAAACAAGATGGGGAAAAAATCCCTGTTCGGTATAACCGATACTGCTGTAATACAGATTTTGCTGCTCGCAGGTTAGTACCAGAAGCGTAGTCAGACTATGAAGAATCACCATGATCCAATTTAATACCTTCGGTATTCTTACCTTGCAGTACTCCATGACAAACAAAAAGATAGACAGCATGATAAAAGGCTTTCCCAGATAAATTAATTTTACCGCCTGAAGAGCCTGCTCTTTTGTCGGTGCCTGAAGTTCAAATAGGTACCCAAAAAAATTCACCAAAAGAGAAATAATCATCAAAAGCAGCAGGTTCTGCTGCCGGGAAGGCTTTTGACAAAAGACATAAAGGGCCTCGATAAACAGGATAATGATTCCGACATATTGAAGTATTAAAAATAATGTATACATTCAGTGCTCCTATGACAGACAGCTGAGCTGTCGGCAATATATATTTGTATTTCGCAGATACAATCATAAGTATAGAACAGTTTAAAAAAAAATTCATCTAAAAAATAAGAAGACGGTGTTGCAAATTTAGATATTGACTAAAATGCTGCTTTGGAGGATTATTATTAGCGACAGGAGACAGGAGCAATAAGCCATGACCGGACTGAATAAGTAAAGATTTACGATTTGAACACAAACGGGGAGGAACAAGGTATGATTTTCACAGCTAAAATTGAGCAGACAATGGAATATCCCAAGCGGATGAAATACATTGCGGAGACAGATTCCTTTGTGGAAAAGGAAAGCTACAGTTTGCCTTATGCGAGAAAGGTTTACCAACCCTACGGCTGGATTAAGGAGTCCGGGACGCCGCCCAATCCTCATTGGGATATCATTATCATGACGGATAAGCATTACGAGCTGGGCGATGAAGAAAAGGTAAAAATTATCGGCGTTTTCTGCCGTAACGACGGAGACCATAAATTTGTGGGCGTACTGACGGACAGAGAGATTAACGACTTTTCAGAGCTTACCGAAGAGGAAAAGGAAGATATGCACAGACTTTACCCTAAGGCAAGTGAGGGAGAAGGTTGGTTCGGCCGTGAAAAGGCGGAAGAACTGATTAAGGAAAAAGATTTAAGGAGACAGTAAGAAGTGAAAGCGGTGCGCGGCAAAAGCAGTAAAATAGTCTGGTTTCTATTGGCTATATTTGTACTTGTGGCAGGAATCCGGTTTGAAAATAACCACGCGGATTCTTCCTTTGCGTACCCGTCAGAACGGGAAACTTCCCGTATATTGCTGTGCCATGGTGTGATTGATGAGGGAAAAGTATGTACTGCGGAAATGCTGGAAAACCACAACAACACGGGCTTACAGCGAACCGCGTGCAGATATATCAATCCCAAAAGAGAGGTAAGGCTGCTGTTTTGCTTTTTGTGTGAGGCTTCTGATTGTATCTCGAGGCAAAAATTCTATGCCAAATCAGAGATAACACAATTCTTTTATCCAAAGGCCAATGAGCTTGTCACAACCTATATCCACAAATCGGACGGAAAAAAACAAATCTGAATAACTCTCTGATGACGCCTATGTAAGTCATAGGCTTGTTTGTGTGCGCAAAAAAGTAACAGTTTTGCAGGAACGGAGGAGTTTATGAGGAAAACAAAAATAATATGTACTATCGGACCGGCGTGTGAGGACAGCGATACCCTGCGTGAAATGTGTCATGCGGGAATGAATGTGGCAAGACTGAACTTTTCACATGGTACTCACGAGGAGCATCAAAAGAAGATTGACTTGGTAAAGAAGATCAGGAAAGAATTGAATCTGCCCATAGCGATTATGCTGGATACGAAGGGGCCTGAGTATCGGATTAAAACCTTTGAAAACGGAAAAATTCTGCTGAAAGACGGTGACAGCTTTACCTTTACAACGGAGGACATCATTGGCAATCAGGAAAGAGTAGCGGTAAATTATCCGAGACTTATGGAAAATCTGGAAGTGGGAGATACCATTCTTGTAAATAACGGTCTTGTGATTTTCCGGGTAACGGAGATTGACGATACGAATGCAAGGTGTGAGGTGGTGACAGGAGGGGAGTTGTCAAACCGAAAGAGTATGAATTTTCCGGGTAGGATAATGAAGCATGACTTTCTGAGCAACCAGGATAAGGAGGACTTGCTGTTCGGAATCCAAAATGAGGTGGATTTTGTGGCAGCGTCCTTTGTATCCACCAAACAGGACATTCAGGATATGCGTCTTTTTTTGAATGAGAATGGCGGAAAGGATATCGATATCATCGCAAAAATTGAGAACCGTTCCGGTGTGGAGCACATCGAGGAAATTTGTGAGATTGCCGACGGTATCATGATTGCCAGAGGTGATTTGGGCGTGGAGATACCGGCCATGGAGGTTCCATCGGTGCAGAAGTATCTCATCAGTAAATGCCGCCTTCTGGGCAAGAGAGTCATCACCGCTACAGAGATGCTGGAGTCTATGATACACAATCCCAGGCCCACCAGAGCGGAGGTGTCTGACGTGGCAAATGCGGTGTATGACGGTACCTCGGCGGTGATGCTTTCGGGGGAGACCGCAAGCGGTAAATATCCTGTCATGGCAGTGAAAAATATGGCGGAAACAGTGGAGTTTACAGAGAAAAACATTAATTATGCCAAGAGATTCAAGACAACGGAATTTACAATCAAGAGTAATCTGGATGCGGTTTCCCATTCTACCTGTGCCATGGCAATTGATGTGAAGGCAAAGTACATTATTGTGAATTCTCTTACCGGACACACGGCAAGAATGGTCAGCCGCTTCAGATGTCCCGTAGATATCATCGGTATGACAACTTCCGAGAGAGGCTGGAGAAAGCTGAACATGAGCTGGGGAGTAACCCCGGTGCTGTGTGAAAAGTATGATTGCATGGAGGAAATGTTTGACAACGATTTGAAACATGCGAAGGAGGTCTTTCATCTGTCTAAGGGAGATAATGTAGTTCTCACCGGAGGAATCATGGACGGAAACACCGGGAACACCAACATGATTAAGGTGGAGAATATTTAGCCGGAAAGGCTGAAACACGATATACCGGTTTATTGATGAAGTTTTGAATATATGATATAATGTCTGCAATCGCAGTCGCTTGTTTTACTGCTTTCTAATTTGAGGGCGTTCACCCGTTGACGGAGGAGATACTGTATGTCGCAGATTACGAAAAAGGCCCTGGAGCAATCCTTAAAGAATCTTCTTCTGAAAAAGCCGTTGAACAAAATTACAATCAACGATATTACGGAGGATTGCGGAATCAACCGGATGACCTTTTATTACCACTTTAAGGATATCTATGACCTGGTGGAGTGGGCCTGTCTCGAGGATGCAAGCAGGGCCTTGGAGGAAAAGAAAACCCACGATACCTGGCAGGAAGGTCTGATTCAGATATTTTATGCGGTGCGCGAAAATAAGCCTTTTATAATAAACGTTTACCGCTGTGTGCATCGGGAGCAGGTAGAAAGATATTTAAAACCTCTTACGGACAATTTGCTCATGGGTGTTGTGGAGGAGGAATCTGCCGGTATATCCGTGCGGGAGGAAGACAAGGCTTTTATTGCAAAGGTGTATTCTTACATTTTTGTGGGGCTGATGTTGGACTGGATTAAGGATGATATGAAGGAGGAACCGGAGCAGCTGGTAGGAAGGCTTGCGTTGGTAATTCAGGGCACATTTGCGAATGCCTTGGAAAGGTTTCGTATCGAAAAAACTTTATCAAAAACAGAGGATTGATAAAAATTTTTATAGTTTTCGGCTCGTGATAAGTTCTTTATCACGGGCCGTTTTCTGTTTATGGTAAACCTTTTGGGAAATCATATAATAAAAACATAAGATATAAAACAAAAGTCAGGAGGTAACCAATATGTACTATTCAGCAGGAACTTATGAATCTTTTGCACACCCTGAGAAGCCGAAGGACGTTGACAAAAAGTCCGCCTATATCATCGGCACCGGGCTTGCCGGTCTTACCGCGGCATTTTATCTGGTTCGTGACGGTCAGATGAAGGGTGAACACATCCATATTCTGGAAAAGCTGGAGCTTGCCGGAGGCAGCTGCGACGGCTTTAAGGATGTGACAAAGGGCTTTTATATGCGCGGCGGCAGAGAGATGGACAACCATTTTGAAGTAATGTGGGATACTTTTCGCGATGTTCCCTCTTTGGAAAATCCGGAAGTCTCTGTCCTTGACGAATACTATTGGCTTAATAAGCACGACCCCAACTATTCCCTGTGCAGGGCAACCGTAAATTGCGGTCAGGATGCTCATACCGACAAGAAATTCGAGTTGGACAAGGAGTCCGCAATGGCGCTGTCAAAACTGTTTATCACACCGGAAAAGGATCTGGAGGATAAGAAAATCTCTGAAGTTTTGCCGGACTCCTTCTGGTCCACGAATTTTTGGCTTTACTGGCAGACAATGTTCGCCTTTCAGCGTTGGTCAAGCGCACTGGAAATGAAGCGTTATCTGTGCCGCTATGTTCATCATATTGACGGTCTGCCTGACTTCAGCGCGCTTCGTTTTACGAAGTATAACCAGTATGAAAGCATGATTATGCCTTTGGTAAAATATCTGGAATCACACGGTGTGAAAATTGAGTTCGGTATGGATGTAAAGAATGTAATCATTGAAACTGTGGGTGACAAAAAGGTGGCAAAGCAGATTATTTATGTCAAGGATGGCGTAAAGCAGTCTATTGACCTGGTGGAAGATGACCTGGTATTTATCACCAACGGCTGCTGTACCGATACTTCCTGCTACGGCGACCAGACGCATGCTCCGAATCTTTCCGGGGTAAAGAACGGTGCCGGTGAATCCTGGGATTTATGGAAGAACATTGCCAAGCAGGCAAAACATGGCGAGTTTGGCAATCCGGATAATTTCTGCGATGATTTCGAAGCGACAAACTGGATGAGTGCAACCATAGCGACCTCCAACGAGGAAATTATTCAGCATATTATCAAAATCTGTAAGAGAGATCCCCGCGAGGGAAAGGTGACTACCGGCGGTATCGTTACCGTAAAGGACAGCACGGACAACTGGTATCTGTCCTGGACAATCAACCGTCAGCCTCAGTTTAAGGCACAGGATAAGGATACCATTTTGATTTGGGTTTATTCTCTCACTACCAACAAAGAGGGAAATTATGTGAAGAAGGCAATGCGTGACTGTACCGGTGAGGAGGTCTGCCGTGAGTGGCTGTACCATATCGGTATTCCCACTTCCGAAATTGAAGAGCTTGCAAAGAATGCATGTAATACAACGACCTGCTTTATGCCGTTTATCAATGCATTCTTCCAGCCCAGAAAGAATGAAGACCGTCCCGGTGTTGTGCCGGAGGGTGCTGTAAACTTTGCATTCATCGGCCAGTTTGCGGAGACACCCAGAGACACGATTTTCACAACAGAGTATTCCATGCGTACCGGTATGGAATCCGTTTATACCCTGTTGAATGTGGATCGCGGCGTTCCCGAGGTCTGGGGAAGCAAATATGACGTCCGTGAACTGCTTCGCGCCTGCTATTATGCAATCGATAAGAAGCCCATTACGGATATCAAGCTTTCCTTCAAGGAAAAAGAGTTGCTGAAGGTTGTGATGAAAAAAGTAGAAGGTACCGATATCGAAATTCTCTTAAGAGAAAGTGGTCTGATTAAGTAAATAAAGCAAATGATGCGGACGGCAGAGGGAGAAATCCTTCTGCCGTTTTGCGTGATAAAATGTAATGCAGAGTAAAGAAATAATTGCTATAATGAATAGATAGTATTGCGATAACAGTGTGAGAAAAAGGAAACACATAGGAGGCTGGTACGGTGAAATTATTGCATTTAGGGGACCTTCATATAGGTAAATCAGTATGTGATTTCAGTATGATTGAAGATCAGAAATATATATTGGAGCAGATTTTGGAAATTGTCAAAAAGCAGAAGATTGATGCGGTTCTGATTGCAGGGGATATCTACGATAAATCTGTACCCAGCGAGGAGGCGGTAAGACTGCTGGATTTTTTTCTGTGCGGACTTTCCGAGACAGGTGCGGAAACCTTTGTAATCAGCGGAAATCACGATTCGGACGAAAGGCTGAGCTTCGGCAGCAGTCTGTTTGAGGCCAACAGGCTCTATATCTCGGCAAAATATGAGGGGGAGCCTTATAAGAGGGAATGCAGGGATGAATTCGGAAAGATAAATATATTTCTGCTTCCTTTTGTCAAAGCGTCACAGGTAAAGCATTTTTACCCGGAGGAGAAGATTGAGTCCTATGACGACGCGGTGAGAACTGTCCTGTCCCACGCCCATGTGAATCCGGCGGAGCGGAATATTCTGGTGGCACATCAGTTTGTGGTAGGAAAAGGCGAAAATCCCACGCTTGCCGGCTCGGAGGGAGCAGCAGTACAAAGCGTGGGAAATGTGGAGAAAATAGGCGCGGACTGCTTTGACGATTTCGATTATGTTGCGTTGGGACATATTCACTCTCCCCAACAGGTGGGCAGAGAGACAGTCAGGTATTCCGGTTCCCTGCTCAAATACTCATTGAGTGAGGTAAACAATGAAAAAACCGTGCCGGTAGTCACTTTCGGAGAAAAGGGGGACGTATCGGTGGAGCTGATTGGACTGAAGCCGCTTCGCGACATGAGACATCTGAAGGGCAGGATGGCACAGCTGCTGGATAAAAAGAACATAACCTCCCCGGAGGATTATATCTACGTTACCCTGACAGACGAGGAGCCTGTAAATGATGCCATGAATATTTTCCGGCAGTATTATAAAAATACCATGAAAATTATTTACGACAACGCTCATACCAGAGAAATAGAGCAAATGGATATCACCAAAATAACCCGGGAAAAAACCTATTCCGAGCTGATATCCGACTTTTACCGAATGATGTACGGGTGCGATATCAGTGAGGAGGAACTGCAGATAATGAAGGAAGTAGCGGGAGAGGCAGGCGTGACAGATGAAACCGATTAAGTTGATTATCAGCGCATTCGGACCCTATGCGGACAGGATGCCGGAGATTGATTTTGAACAGTTTGAAAACAGAGGTCTTTTTCTGATTTCAGGAGATACGGGAGCCGGAAAAACCACTATTTTTGATGCGGTCTGCTTTGCCTTATACGGGGAGACCAGCGGCAGCTACAGAGACACGAAAAATCTGCGCAGCGAATATGCGAAGCCTTCCGTACAAAGTTTTGTGGATTTCTATTTTTCCCATCAGGGGAAAAACTATCATGTGTACCGCCAGCCCTCCTATGACAGGCAGAAGCAGAGAGGCGAAGGAGTTATCACCGAAAAGGAAAAGGCAGAATTTTATTGTGAGGGGGAAAAACCCATCGAAGGAACCACAGCGGTGGATACTGCGGTCAGAGAGCTGCTCAGAATAGATTTTAGGCAGTTCAAGCAGATTGCCATGATTGCACAGGGTGAATTCTGGGATTTGCTGAATGCGTCAACGGAGGACAGGACAAAGATACTCAGAACCATCTTTATGACTTCAGGCTACCAGAATATGGGCTATAAACTTAAAGACAGGAAAAATGCCAGCTTTGCGGGGAGAAAGACAGCGGAAGACAGTATTATCCAGTATTTCCGGGACGCGGAGGCACCGGCTGGAAGCGGATTTGAGGAGGAGCTGAACTCCATGCAGGAAAAAGCCGGAAAGAGCGGCAGCGCATGGAATATTGAGGAAATGCTGGATATGCTTTCAAATATCACTTTGTGGGATAAGGAAGCGTTGAAGGAGGCTGAAAAGGAGCTTGATAGCGGGAATAGAGTTTTGGAGGAGAAAAAAGCGGCGCTGAACAGTGCCCATACCAACAATGAATTTCTGCGCCGCCTGAAAAGGTTCAAGGAAGAGAAGGAGCAACTGGATGCACAAAACGCGGAGATGAAGGAACTGGAAGCCCTGACAGAACGGCAGAAGGCGGCTGCCCGCGGGGTGAAGCCGACTTTTGATTTATGGAAGAAGGAAGAGGCCCGGGTAAAGGAAACCGGGGAAAAAATTACAGACAAGACAAAAGAATCTGAGGAGGCATCGGCAAAGGTGAGTCTGACGGAGGAGACTCTGAATAAGGCTCTGGAGGATAAACCAAAGGCGGAACAACTGAATAAAAAGGCAGAAAAGCTGGGAGAAGATTTAGAAAAGTATGAAAAAAGGGATGCATTGATTCTTACTGTCAATTCTTTGGAGAAAGAGGCAGGAGCCTTGATGGATGAGGAACAGTCACTGAAGGAAGCTGAGGCAGCGTTAAAGGAAAAAATCGGAAGGCTGGACGGCATTGTCAGGGAGCTGAAGAATTGCAGGGAGGACCTGGTAAAGATACAGAGCAGGGGTAAAGGTCTGGCTTCTTTAGGTTCAGTACTGGAGGATATTCTTGACAATTCGGTTCCGAAGTACAAAGCGGCGGAAAAGGATTTGAAGGACAGGCAGGATATTTTCAGGCAGGCGCAGGAGAAGTACAGTGATGCCGAGGAGAAGCGCAGACACTGTGAAAATATTCTGGATAACTGCCGTGCCGGAATTTTGGCCAGGGGGCTGGAGGAAGGAAGTAAATGTCCTGTCTGCGGTTCCACCCATCATCCCGAGCTTGCCCGGTTGCCCCATGAAAGCGCCACGGAACAGGAGTTTAAGGCATTGCAGGCAGCGGAGGAAAAGGCAAAAAGAGGCAAGGACGATGCGCTTTTGGCAGCAGAGAAGGCAAGGACAGCGTTAGAGGCCGGGGAAGCGCAGCTGCGGCTCCGCATCAGGGACTGTTTGGAAAATGAGTATTCTGCCGTGGAGGCGGATACAGACGGTTCTCCGGAGGAATTGTTTGAACTGATCTCCCGGGAACGGAAAGATATTATGGCTCAGATTTCAGAAAATACAAAGGAGGAAATCCGACTGGAGAAGGATTGCGAAGCCTATGACAGGGCTGCTTCAGATGTAGAAAAAGCCCGCGGAGAGGAGACGGAAAGCCTTGTCCGTAGGAGAGAGGACTACAGCTTCAGGAAGGAAAAGAATCAGACCTGTCTGGCGGAAAAAAGGACGGCCCTCAAGGAGTATGCAAAGCTGGAGTTTGGGGATTTTGAAACTGCGCATAAAGAGCAAAGGAAAGCCGAGACAGAGGCAGAAGCGATTCTGGAGACAATCGAAAAAGCTCAGAGAGCGAAGGCGGAGGCGGACAGCGAGAAAACAAGGATAGATGCGGCGATTCATACTCTGCAAGAGTCTTTGGCGGCTCAAAGGGACAATACCGTCAAGCTCAGGAAAGACTTGGAGAAGGCACTGGCGGCAAAGAACTTTGCGTCTGAGGAAGAATTTCTGGAGGTTTTGACTGAAGAGGAAGAAATCGCGGAGAATGAGGCAAGGATAAACGAATACCATCAGGCGGTGGGGACAAATGCGGAACAGCTGAAACAGGCAGAGGAGGATGCCAAAGGCAGAAAAGAGGCGGATGAGATACAGCTTCAACAGGAGGTTGCGTATCAGAGCGGTATGGTGGAGGAGCTGCGTGGGAAGAAGACACAGATAGAATACAGGATTCGGAATAATGAGGAACTGAGAAAGAAGATATCCGGGCAGAAGAGTACTTTAGAAAAATACCGCCGGGAGAATGATATCTGTAACAGACTTTACAATCTTATCATGGGTGATATTCCGAACAAGGCAAAGATTACCTTTGAACAGTATATTCAGGCAGCAGGCTTTGACAATATCATAGCTGCGGCTAACAGGCGCCTTCTGCCCATGAGCGAAGGACAGTATGAATTATACAGAAAAGAAGATTCAAATGATAAAAAGAGCAAAACCATCCTGAACCTTGAGGTACAGGATAATTTTACCGGACACAGAAGACCTGTGGGAAATCTGTCCGGCGGCGAGAGCTTCAAGGCTTCCCTTAGTCTGGCACTCGGACTTTCCGATACGGTCTCGTCAAACCTGGGAGGTGTACAGATGGATGCGCTTTTTGTGGATGAAGGCTTTGGAACACTGGACAGGAAATCAATCGAAAATGCCATGGATATTTTGATTAACCTTTCCGGAACCGACAAGCTTGTGGGTATCATCAGCCATCGGGAGGAACTGATGGAGAATATTCCCCAACAGATCCGGGTGACAAAGACGAAAAACGGAAGCCGGATTGAAATAGATTCAGGTTTTTGATAAAAACCTATTGACATATAACTGATTATGCTGTATATATAACACATAAACAGTTGCGAAGGAGGCCACTTTGAAACTATTACAAAATTCAGGAATACCTATCTATCAGCAGATTGCAGACCAGCTGCGGGCTGATATTCTGGCGGGAAAGCTGAAGGAAGGAGAGTATCTTCCTTCTATCCGCGGACTGGCAAAGGATTTGAAAATCAGTGTTATCACTACCATGAAGGCGTATGAGCAGCTGGAAGCGGAAGGGCTGGTAACTGCAGCTCAGGGCAAGGGCTTTTATGTCAATGCCCAGGACAGTGAAATGCTGAAGGAGCAGCATATGCGGAAGGTAGAAGAAGCCTTGTTGGAGGCAATTCATGCGGCAGAGGTTGCGGGAATGACAAATGCCCAGTTGCAGGAGACACTGTCAGCTCTGCTCAACATGGAGGAGTAAGCTGCCGGAGGAGACAGGTCATCGGCGGAAACGGCTATTTATGCCGGGAACGTCATAATTGAACCTTGAACAAAAAACATTATCGGAATGGAGATTATCATGGAGACAAACAGTGTAGTAAAGGTAACCGACCTTCAGAAGAAATATAAAGGTTTTGAGCTTTCTATCCCTCAGCTGGGGATTCCCAAGGGATACGCGACAGCCCTCATCGGAGAGAACGGTGCGGGAAAAACAACCCTATTGAATCTGATGGCCGGAATCCGTCTGGACTTTCAGGGACAGATTACATACTTTGACAAGAAGGAGAAGCTGGGCTGTAAGGTTCAGGAGAGGATGGGCTATACCGGTCCGGGCAGCTATTTCCTGCCTCATTGGACGGTAAAGCAGGTAGAAGAAATCAGCAGCCTTTTGTTTGAGAACTTCCATCGGGACAGATTTCAGGCTATCTGCGATGAACTCAATATCCCTGTAGGTGTCACCAAGGAAGTGAAGAACCTTTCCGACGGAAACAGGATGAAGCTGATGTTGGCAGCAGTGTTGGCAAGAGATACGGAGCTGTTGATTCTGGATGAGCCGGCGTCTCCTTTGGACCCTCTGATGCGCGATAAGCTCTGCGATATCCTCCGGGAGTATCTGGAGCAAGGGAACGGAGAGCATTCCGTATTTTTCTCTACCCACAATATCGCTGACATGGAAAACGTGACAGACTATGCCATCATCATGGAGCACGGAAATATTGTGGAGCAGGGATTTGTGGAGGATTTGAAGGAAAAATATGTGTCGGTGAAGGGTGAGGCAGAGGATGCAGATGCTGCAAGGAAAATTCTGTTTACCATGACAAAGAGTGCCTACGGATTTGAAGGCATCTGCCTTGCGGAAAACATGGATAAACTGGCCGGCATGGATATCTCCGTGGAGACGCCTACTTTGTCACAAATCAGTGTTGCAGTCATGAAGGCCAACACAAGCTTGAAGTTTGCGTAAAGGGGAGAAGCTCATGAAACAGAAAATAAAAGGATATCTGGTATTTACTTCCCTGGGTTATCGGGTGGGTGTATTTATCCTGATGCCGTTGGCTCTTGTAGGAATACAAGTGCTTTTCTCAGGGCCGGCAGGCGGCATGCTTCTGCCACTTTTGGAAATTATGGCGGACAATTGGTTCTTGGGAGGAATACAGGAAAAGAATGCGGAAAATCTTGATTATCTGAAAACCTCTTTCAAGGGAATGAAGGTTATGAGAAGCACTCTGATAATGGATTTATCCAGACGGTTAATAACAGCTGTGGTAGTTTTCGGCATCTGTTTCTTGATGAACCGGTTTCTGTTTAACATGGATTCTCAGGTAGGAGCAGATTTGATTTTGCCGGTGTTGATGAGCTACAGCCTGTCTGTTCTGGGAACACTGATAACCAGATTTCAGAGTTATCTTTGGGTAAGTATGGTGGCAGGCTATATTGCCGCAATTATCGGTGCCATATTTTTTATTCTGGTGATGTTTGGTGTAATGAAGGTTCTTGTGATAAATATTGTATTTGCTGTTCTGGCAGTGGTTTTCAGTATCCTTGCGGTAAAGATTGCTATGGCAAGGGTAGAGGGAGGTTATTATGATAAGTGATTTAAAGCTTGGATTTCGGGTTTTAAAATATGCACATGCTTTAAAAAGTTCTCTGGCAATTGGCATCATAATGGGCGTGCTGGGTGTCGCTATGTGTCTTATGGGCATACTTGGGATGGAAAATTTCATGGGCGGGTACTTTATTATGATGATGGCATTGTTTTTGATACAGCTGCTCTGGTCCGTGAACGCATCAAATCTGGTTCAGGCATCTCCCATGAAAAAGAAACTTCAGACCTCTGTACCGGCTGTCCTGAGTGCTTTTTGTATGACCGCGGGATATCTGTTTGTGGTTCTGACAGAGGTTATCGTAGGCTGTATCAGACCGGACAGACTCAGCTATATCTGTGTTCTGATTTTGTTTACCGCCATTATTATGGGAGTAATTATGCTTTACAGCGCCATCTGTTATAAATACTTTTTTCTTGGTACAATATTATTTATAGCTTGTTTTATATCATGCTACAGTTTCCTGATGAGTGGAACAGAGCAGCTGGCGAAGCTTATGCAGTCCGATTGGAATTGCTTTGTCCTGACAAGTATTCTGGGATTGGTTATTTTATGGGTGTGCGGTGTTTTGCAGTACTTTATTTCCCTGGCAGTGTATAAAGCACCTATGTCAAAGCGTGCTCAGATGGCAACACTCAGAAGGCAATTGTAAGGTCATAACAAGGGATAGCCGGTTTCTCCGTGAAAGGCGGATAGCCGGCTTTTTTTGCTGTAAAAACACTGGAGGGTAACCAGGCTAATTCATAGGAAAGTATGTGTTTTCTCTTGGATGTGGAAAGAATATGTGATAAAATGTGAATTACATAAATGTTTGGGGGTGGTTATATGGAGCAGGATTATATTACACTGACAATCGGGAAACAGAAAAATATTGCCCTGATTGCACACGACGGGAAAAAGAGCGAGCTGATTCAGTGGTGTAAGGAAAATGAGGAAATTTTGAGAAGACATTTTCTCTGCGGCACCGGAACCACGGCGCGGATGATTACGGAGAATACGGGACTGCCCGTGAAGGGCTACAACAGCGGTCCCTTAGGCGGAGATCAGCAGATTGGTGCAAAAATTGTGGAGGGTAAGATTGACTTTGTGATTTTCTTTTCCGACCCGTTGACGGCTGCACCTCATGACCCGGATGTGAAGGCACTGCTTCGCATTGCTCAGGTGTATGACATTCCCATAGCCAACAATAAGGCTACGGCAGACTTTTTGATTCACTCCTCTCTGATGAATGAGAGCTATGACCACAATGTCATCAATTTTAATAAGTCCATTGCGGAAAGGGCACAAAATCTGCCTCACTGACGAAGCAGGCGAAAGGAATCAAAAACCATGAGCAAGAAATCTTATTCTGTGAAAAAATATGCTGAGACAGCCAGACAGGCGGTGGCTGAGGGAATTGTCATGCTGAAAAATGAGGGAGGGGTTCTTCCTCTTCCGGCCGGAAGCAGGATTGCCCTGTTCGGACGAAGCCAGTTTTGCTATTACAAGAGCGGCACGGGTTCCGGCGGATTGGTAAATACCGCCTATGTAACCGGAATCAAAGAGGCACTGGAAGGTGACAGCCGGTTTGAGTTAAATGAAATGCTGATGAAAACCTATGAGGAGTGGCTGCAGAGCCATCCTTTTGACACGGGAAACGGCTGGGCACAGGAGCCCTGGTTTCAGGAGGAAATGCCGATTTCGAGAGAATTGGCTGAGAGAGCAAGGGAAACCTCCGATACGGCAGTCATTATTATCGGGCGTACTGCCGGAGAGGATAAGGACAACTTGGTGGAGGAGGGAAGTTATCTTCTGACGAAAACGGAGGAAGAGATGCTTCAGACAGTATGCGGTGTATTTGAACGTACGGTGGTGTTGCTGAATGTGGGTAATATCATTGATATGAAATGGGTAGAACAATATTCTCCCTCCGCTGTCATTTATGTGTGGCAGGGAGGTCAGGAGGGCGGCAACGGTGTGCTGGATGTGCTGAGCGGTGATGTCTGTCCTTCGGGAAGACTTACCGACACAGTTGCTTATGACATTGAGGACTATCCTTCCACAAAGTATTATGGGGATTCTATAAGGAATTTCTATGCGGAGGATATTTATGTAGGATATCGCTATTTTTCAACCTTTGCGCCGGAAAAGGTAATGTATCCCTTCGGTTTCGGACTGTCCTACACAAATTTTGAGATGAAAGCAGAGCTTACAGGAAACTCTGCGGACAAGGTCCGGATACAGGTGAAAAATGTCGGAGCCTGTGAGGGAAAAGAAGTAGTTCAGGTGTACTGTCAGACTCCTCAGGGTGCCTTGGGTAAAGCGTCGAGAGTACTCTGCGGATTTGCCAAGACAAGGGAGTTGGCACCCGGTGAGAGTCAGGAACTGTCGGTAACAATTCCTGCGTACTGTCTGGCATCCTATGATGACAGCGGAGCTACAGGACACAAATCCTGCTATGTGCTGGAAGCGGGAGAGTACGTTTTTTATGTAGGAGAAAATGTAAGAGACGCAAAGAAAGCGGGTGCCTTTACCTTGCAGGAATTGGTGGTTACGGAGCAGTTGGAGGAAGCTTTGGCACCCGTAACAACTTTTCAGCGCATGAAGCCCGGGAGACAGAAGGCAGACGGTACTTATGAGCCTGTATGGCAGCAGGTATCTCTTCGCACGGTGGACCCGAAGCAGAAGAGGTTACACAGGCTGCCGGAGGAGTACAAATATACGGGAAACTGCGGATACAGATTATCCGATGTGGAGACCGGAAAGGCTTCTATGGGAGAGTTTCTGGCACAGTTGACGGATGAGGAGCTGTGCTGTATGGTTCGAGGCGAGGGCATGTGCTCCCCCAAGGTGACGCCCGGAACTGCGGGAGCTTTCGGAGGTGTCACGGAGAGCCTGTTAAATTACGGTATCCCCATCGGCTGTTGTGCCGACGGACCCAGCGGAATTCGTATGGACTGCGGGACAATTGCCTTTGCCATGCCTAATGGAACGTGTCTTGCATGTACCTTTAACGAAGCGCTGGTAGGAGAGCTGTACGAATGGGAAGGAATGGAGCTCCGTAAAAATCAGGTGGATACCCTGCTGGGACCGGGAATAAACATTCACAGGAATCCTTTGAACGGGCGTAACTTCGAGTATTTTTCCGAGGACCCGCTACTGACCGGCAGAATGGCGGCTGCTCAGCTTTTGGGCATGCAAAAATATGATGTGACGGGAACTATCAAGCATTTTGCCTGCAATAATCAGGAACACAGCAGGAATTTTGCGGAAGCCGTGGTATCCGAGAGAGCGCTCCGTGAAATTTATTTGAAAGGCTTTGAGATTGCGGTTAAGGAAGGTGAGGCACGCTCCATTATGTCCACATACGGACCTGTAAACGGTCTTTGGACGGCGGGAAGCTATGATTTGCTGACCACAATTCTTAGAAAAGAGTGGGGCTACACCGGAATTGTCATGACTGACTGGTGGGCAAAAGCAAATGAAGAGGGAGAAGCCGCAACCATGCAGAATACAGCAGCTATGGTGCGCAGCCAGAATGATATATACATGGTTACAGCAGATGCCCTCAGCAATTCCAACGATGATAACTCCATGGCAGAGTTGAAAAAGGGTACTGTTACCAGAGGAGAATTTCAACGCAGTGCAGCAAATATCTGCCGTTTCCTGTTGGCTTCACCCGCTTACTTCAGGATGATGGGCAGAGAGACGGAGCTGGACAGAGAGCTACGGAAATGTGCCGAGCAGGAGAATGATGCTACGGGTCCCATCCTGAAAGTGGAGATGTCGGACAAGGCAGAGCTCGACTCATCCCTGATTGATACCGCCAAGGGTAAGAGCACGACCATTCAAGTTGCGGTGAAGGAGAGAGGCACCTTCCGGTTGGAGTTTGCCTGCCGGGCCTCTGCGGGAACTGCCGATTTAGCTCAACTTCCCGTCTCCGTATTTTGGGACAAACAGTTGATGGAGACAGTGACGCTGGCGGGTTCCGATAAGGAATGGCAGACCAGGGTGATTCATTTCCCGGAGCCGCTGTTCCATTACACCTTCTTTATCAAACTGTTCTTTGGAATGAGCGGTATGGAGCTAAAGGATGTGAAAATAATTATGGAAGAGTCCATGGAGGAGCAGATTCGCCGCCAAAACAAGGAACGCAAAGAGAATATTGAGGAATAGCGCCCTTGTGGGATTGTGTTATGCAGTCTTTTTGGGAAAACGAAAATAGCCGCCACTACTGCGATAGTGACGGCTTTCTTTTTATCAGTTTCATAATCAGTTTCACAATCAGTATCACCAACAGAATGATAATCGCCAGAACAACCATAACTGCCAGTACAATCATCACAGCGTACTTGTTGGGATTTTTTATCAGGTCGAAAAGGTTTGTGCTATCCTCCACAACCTTGCGGCCCTGAAACTCACCGTAGAAAGAGGGGACATTGGCAATACCGTCTCCGTCCGTGTCCTCGAGGCAATCCAGATACTCTGCGATGGCAGCCCAAGCCTTTATCTCCTGTCCGTCGGAGATGATGATGGCATCCTCAATGTTTCCGATGGGTGTACCGTCAGCAAATTTGGGCTGGATGGAAAGAAGCCCGTAGGAGATATCCGTTACCGCTCCAAGCATCTGACCGCTGTACAAATCGCAGACCACGCGGTAGAGTTTGTCGTCCTGAATCTCTATATGGCGGCCGTCGGAGCCGGGAATATAGCAGTCTGTGGTTCTGTTCAATATTATGCGGTGCGGATTGAAGGAGAAATTCATGCCGGAAATATACAGTCTTGCCGCCGGCATGAGATCTGACACGGAGGCGTCAATTTCCGTTACTGTTCTTATCTCTTTTCCCGTCAGATAAACACTGATGAGAGGATAACCGGGAATGCCGTCCGAACCGATTCCCAAGGAATAAGCGTTGAACACGTCCTCTACGGTAATATCCCCTTTTGGCAGAGTATCTCTGACACAGCCGGAGGGAACAATGGCAAAGTCCACAGGATTATCGTCTCCGGTATCTGCGTTGGAAACAGAGTATAAAAAAGCATCCGACAGGATATTTCCCAAATTGTGGTCTGTATGAATGTCATATAAGTCGGAGGAGTTGGAAAAGACCACATCGTTTTGTGCCAGCACCTGATTCCTGGTATAGCCGAAGGAAGAAAGGTAGACGGAATCCACGATTTCCATAAAGCTGTCAATCTTTTCCTGGGTCGGCTCGTCGGATGCAATTTCCGGAGTTACGGGAATCAGATTGTAGGAGTCGATTATCCATCGTCCGTCCTCTTTCCGGGTCATGGATAGAGTACCCAGATTTTTACCGTATTCTCCGCAGGAGACAATATAGGTATCTCCGTGCTGAATGGGTTCTGTCAGAGTTGTGTGTGTATGACCGCTGATAATCAAATCGATTTCGGGTACATTCTTTGCCAGAATCTCATCTTCGGATTTGCTTTCATTTTCATTGGTTCCGCTGTGAGAGACACATACAATCATGTCTACATTTTCATTTGATCTGATTTCCGCAACGGTTTCCGCGGCAGCCTCGGAGGCATCTCGGAACTTGAGAGCACAGGTAGGAGCACAGGCAAGGGAATCCACTCCGAAAACACCGAACACAGCAATTTGCACATCTCCTTTATCCAACAAAATATAGTCCTGCAAACCATAGCTTTCAAAGGCGTCCTTTAACAGATGCTGTTCTTCCGTAAGTCCCTCAGCTTCCATGGCTTCCCAGTCGATATTGCAGAGCACCATGGCAGGGACAGGTTCACCGCTTTTCTTTGCAGCATTCAGGGTTCCTGCCAGCCCGGTAGAGCGATAGTCAAATTCATGATTGCCCAGGGTTGTTACCTCACATCCCAATGCTCCAAGCATGCGAAGTTCTGCAGCTTCACTGTCGTAGATAGTCTGTACAAGAGTTCCCATGGAGAAGTCGCCTGCATCCAGAACTAGAGCGTTGGGGTTTTTGTCTTTAATCTCGTTAATCAGTGTCTTGATTTGAGAAAATCCGCCCACGGTGGCAACTTCACCGTCTTCCAAGGTGAGAAAGCTGTCAAGATGGGAATGGGTATCGTGAAGGAACATAATTTCCATCTGCTTGCCGGTATCGGGGTCAGGGGCAGCCAGGCCTGTGACGGATACTAAGACAGAGAAAAGCAGCACCGACACCAGGCCGGATACTGTCAACTTGAATGAGTGTTTCATACGAAAATCTCCTTTGGGTTTTATAAGTCACATAGGTTAATTATAGATTAGTTTTGCTTTTTGGGCAAGAGCCGAACCGCCTGAAAAAAACAGATTGAAAAGTTGCACCGAATCTAGTACAGTGAAAACAAATACTTTATTCTGAAAGGAAGGTTTTTCAAGATGGAGAGATGGGCAAGAGCAAAATATCAGCCGGTTCTTCCTCTGGGGGAGGATGGACGGCGTATCACAGGAAGCAGAGAGCATATTACACTTTCAAAAAATGCAGCCAAGGAGGGAATGGTTCTTCTGAAAAACGAAGGCGGTTTGCTGCCTCTGAAAAAGGGAAGTAAGGTTGCGTTGTTCGGCAAGGCAACCTTTGACTATGTAAAGGGAGGCGGGGGCAGCGGCGATGTGACGGTTGCCTACACCCGCAATTTATATGAAGGATTTAAGGAAAAGGCAGGTTATGTGGAAATTTTTGAGGAACTTGCTTCCTTTTACAGAGAAAACGTGAAGGAACAGTATGCCGGAGGAAGAGAACCGGGAATGACGGCAGAGCCCGCCGTTCCGGAGGAACTTTTGAAAAAGGCAGCTGCTTTTACCGATACCGCGATTATCAGCATTTGCCGTTTTTCCGGGGAAGGCTGGGACAGAAAGAGCATCTATGACAAAAAGGGAAAAGAGGACAATGTGGCCATTGCCGGACAGGAGGAAAAGCAGGATTCCAAGGATGAGCTTTTCGAGGATGGTGACTTTTATCTGACCCACGCTGAAAAAGCCATGGTGGAGGCTGTAAAAAAGAATTTTGCAAAAATTGTAGTGGTGATGAACGTAGGAGGCATGGTGGATACAGACTGGTTTGCGGCGGATGACAAAATCCGGTCTGTACTCATGGCATGGCAGGGAGGCATCGAGGGCGGTCTTGCAGCGGCAGAACTGCTGATCGGTGACGGAAATCCCAGCGGCAAACTTACCGATACCTTTGCAAAGAGGCTGGAGGACTACCCCTCCACATATAACTTCCATGAGTCCGACGACTATGTAGAGTACACAGATGATATTTATGTGGGTTACCGCTATTTTGAGACAATACCCGGAGCGGCGGAGAAGGTGAATTATCCTTTCGGATTCGGGCTGTCCTACACGAAATTCTCTTTGTCTGCTCCCATAGTAGAAAAAAGAGGTCATCATATCCGTGTTATGGTGGATGTCTGTAACATGGGTGAAATGGCAGGAAAAGAAGTGGTGCAGGTCTATTACAGTGCACCTCAGGGAAAGCTGGGAAAACCCGCAAGAGAGCTGGCAGCTTTCCGCAAGACGCGGCTGTTACAGCCCGGTGAAAGCCAGACGGTGGTATTGCGGTTTACCATAAACAATATGGCTTCTTACGATGATTTGGGAAAGGTGGCGAAATCCGCCTATGTTCTGGAAAAGGGAGAATACCGTTTCTATATAGGCACTTCCGTGCGCGATACGGTGGAAGACAATTTTGTGATGGTGCTGGAGGAAGATATTATCACGGAGCAACTCTCCTCCAGGATGGTGCCCACACAGTTGGGAAAGCGCATGCTGGCGGACGGACAGTACGAGGAGCTTCCTCAGGGAGAACCGGTGGATACGGATGCAAGTATATTCCCGTCAAAACTGACTCCGGCGGAAGCAGATGGCGTAACTCCGGTTGTAAGGCGCCGGGAAAGTTATCATTTGTGGGGCTACACCGATAACAAGCCTAAGTTGATTGACGTGGCGGAGGGAAGGATGAGTCCGGATGAATTCGTGGCACAGCTGCCTGACCGGGAGCTGGCTGAGTTGCTTGGCGGGCAGCCCAATACGGGTGTAGCAAATACCTTCGGCTACGGAAATCTGCCGGACTACGGAGTACCTAATATTATGACTGCAGACGGACCTGCAGGGGTAAGGATTGCTCCTCAGTGCGGTGTTTGCACTACAGCCTGGCCCTGTTCTACCTTACTTGCATGCACCTGGAATCCGGAGCTGGTAGAGCAGGTAGGCGCAGCGGGTGGTGCGGAAGCCAAGGAAAATAACATCGGTGCATGGCTGACTCCTGCGGTAAATATCCACAGAAGTCCCCTTTGTGGCAGAAACTTTGAGTATTATTCCGAAGATCCCTTCCTCGTAGGTAAAATGGCGGGAGCCATGGTTACCGGTATTCAGAGCAATCATGTGGCAGCTACAGTAAAGCACTTTGCGTTGAATAATAAGGAAACCAACCGTCGGGAGAGTGATTCCAGAGCTTCGGAGCGTGCTATTCGGGAAATTTATCTGAAGG
Source organism: Acetatifactor sp. (assembly GCA_016303085.1). Taxonomy (GTDB): domain Bacteria; phylum Bacillota; class Clostridia; order Lachnospirales; family Lachnospiraceae; genus Acetatifactor. The sequence continues at coordinate 7,261 of JAEDMI010000008.1, read as the reverse complement.
GATTTGAGATAATCGTGAAAGAGGCAAAGCCCTGGAGCATTATGTCTTCCTACAATATTATCAACGGACACAGGGCTTCCGAGAACAGGGAGCTGCTGGAGGATATTCTCAGAGGTGAGTGGGGCTTCGACGGAATGGTGACTACCGACTGGTGGACCTGCGGTGAGCATTACAAGGAAGTCAAAGCCGGAAATGATATAAAGATGGGGCTGGGATTCCCGGAAAGACTGCTTGAGGCGATGGAAAAGGGTGCACTTACCAGAGATGAGATGGAAATCTGTGCCCGGAGAATCCTTGGGCTCATACTCAAGATAGATTAAAGCGGATTCTTTATCAAAATTTAATCTTTCATTTCGTGATTTCACAAAAGATATGTGATAAAGTGTAACGTGAATTGCGAAAGGATTGAATATATGAGCAGGAATACAGATAACGAAATGGCCCGAATCCAGAGAGGACTTGAAGAATTTCTGGAGCAGGAGATGGCATCGGAAAACGGTGATAGAAGCAGGAGAAACAACAGCAATAACAGCAATAACAGGGAGCCGCAGCTCTTTGATTTAGAGGAGGATTGGGACAGCAAGACACGGAGGAAAACACGTGGGAGAACCGACAGGGTAAGCTCCGGGGTAATGCAATCGGACAGGGCACGGAACAATAAAGCACAATCAGGGAAAAAGCAAAACGGAAAAGTGCAGTCCGTAAAAATACAGTCAGGAAAAATACAGTCAGGAAGGAAGCGCAAAAAGCAATCTGAAGCAAACAGAGGCAGTAAGGGGAAGTCCCACAAAGGGTCCAGGAGATTTCTGGTGGCAGTTGTCCTTGTCATTGCATTGCTTGGTGTAGGCCTGTACTCATTCGTGGGAGCAGTGTATCAGAAACTGAATTATGTGGTGGTGGAATCTGTGGCCGGTTTACCGATGAAGGAGGACGGTGTGGTGAATATCCTTCTGATAGGAAATGATTCCCGGGAAAACGGGGATGACGGACGCTCGGATGCCATGATTCTGCTTTCTGTCAGCAGCAGGACAAAGACAATTTACATGACATCGTTGCTCAGGGATATCTATGTGGAAATACCGGGGCATGACAGCAACCGCCTGAATGCGGCTTATTCCTTCGGGGGTGCAGAGCTGTTGATGGAGACAGTGGAAAAGAATTTCGGGATTCCCGTAAGCCGATATGTCCAGGTAAATTTTCAGGCTTTTGTGGGACTGGTGGATTCTGTGGGCGGTGTTGACCTGGAATTGTCGAAAGAGGAAATCGAATATGTAAACGGGTATCTGGTGGAATACAACATGTTGACCGGGAGACCCCAGGGTACGGATAACATGGACCCTCAAGCTGCCGGAATGGTGCATTTGAACGGACCTCAGGCGCTGGCTTATTGTCGGAACCGTTACCTCGGAACTGACTTTGGGCGGACAGAGCGCCAGAGAAAGGTGCTGACGGAGGTTATCAAAAAGATTCCCGGAGCATTACTTACCAACGGTTCAGAACTTTTTAATGCACTGATGCCTAATCTGACCACAAATTTGACGCAAAATGAATGCTTCAGCCTGAGTCTGATGGCTGGTAAGGCACTGACCTATGATATCATTGCGGACAGTATTCCACAGCCCGGCACATACAGGGATGTCACTATCCGAAAGATGTCTGTGCTGGAGGTGGATTTTGAAACTAACCGGAACTACTTAAGAGACAAGTTATACGGAGGACAAGAGTGATGGATGTAATAATTATAGTGTTTGTGGGTGCTATGTGTGCTCTGGCGGCCACAAAGATATTCCGTTCGGAGGAGCGGAACAAGATATTTAACGAACGGCCCATTGAGGTTGTGGATGTCAAAAAATATAACCGATTTTGTGGGTTTCTGGTTATCGGCTTCGGTGTTGTGGCGGAAATCACAATTTTCATTGCCTGTGCTTTCGGCGGGATTGTCACCATATTATGTACAATAGCCATCGCTGTGGAAGCCTTTGCCGTAATGAAAATATATAGTAAAAATGAAATAAAGATGTTAAAAAAGAGGTAACGGAGATAACAGTATGAGCAAAAAGAAAGCCCTGCTTATTCTTGCGGGAGCATTGTGTCTTCTGACTGCCTGCGGAGATGATTTAAGCATCACTGTTCCCGCGCCGGGTGAAAGTCTGCCGGTATGTGTCGATGGTCAGGCAGAAACCGATGATATAGAAGATACGGATGATACGGAAGATGAAGGGCAGATGTCTCAGGATGTGGAGCCGGAGGAGATTACCATTACCATCTCTGCGGCGGGAGATGCCACACTGGGAAATTATTACGGACAGGATTATTCCTGGTCCTTTCGGGAAATGTGGGAGAAACAGCAGGATGCCTCCTATTTTTTGGAAAATGTATATGATATCTTTAGTGGTGACGATATGACGGTTGTCAACCTGGAAGGTTCCCTGACGCGTGCGGAGGAACGAAGGGAAAATCAGACCTACTGCATCAGCGGAGATCCGGAATATGTAAATATTCTGACGGAAGGAAGTGTGGAAGCAGTCACCATGGCGAACAATCACCGGCTGGATTATTTTGAGCAGGGAACGAAGGATACCGTGGCGGCTTTAGATGATGCAGGAATTGCCTATGCTTATGACAGTCATTTAGGTGTTTATGAGACCAAGGGAATCCGCATCGGATTTGTGGCGGTCAATGAAGTAGGCCAGGGCGCCGGTGTGGAAAAATATCTTCGGGAAGGTATCGGGTTATTGCAGGAAGAAGGGGCAGATTTGATTCTTGCCTGCTGTCACTGGGGAGTTGAGAGAGAAAATTACCCGGAGGAATATCAACAGAGTCTGGGAAAGCAATGTATTGACTGGGGTGCAGACCTGGTGCTGGGGCATCATCCCCATGTACTTCAGGGAATAGAAGAGTACAAAGGAAAATATATCGTTTACAGTCTGGGAAATTTCTGCTTCGGAGCAAATCGAAATCCTGCGGATAAGGATTGCATTATCTTTCAACAGACCTTCACCTTTTTGGACGGCGAGCAACAGACTGATACAGAAGCCAGAGTCATTCCATGTTCTATCAGTTCTGTGTCAAATCGAAACGATTATAAGCCGACACCTGCCGGGGACGATGAAGCCCGGCGAATTCTGGACAGAATGAATGAATACAGCATGCAGTTTGGCGTGCAGCTGGATGAAGAGGGATACATAGTAAAATGAGAGGAATCTATTTTGACGGAAAAAGAGCGGTTTACAGGGAGGATTTACCCAAACCTGTACCGGAACAGAAGGAAAGCCTGATACGGGTACTGATGGCGGCGGTTTGCAACACGGATAAGGAGATATTGCGGGGTTACAGACCGGACTTCAAAGGAGTCATGGGACATGAGTTTGTGGGAGTGGTGGAGGAATCTCCCGATGCTTCCCTGATTGGGAAACGGGTGGTAGGAGAATTAAATGCTGCTTGCGGAAAATGTGTTTACTGCCGTACCGGCAGACCTACCCACTGTACCTCCAGGCGAGTGTTGGGAATGCATGACAAGGACGGTTGTTTTGCGGAGTACATGACCATAGACACCGACCTTCTGCATGCGGTTCCCAAGGAATTACCTACGGAAAAGGCAATTTACACGGAGCCTCTGGCAGCAGCCTTCGAAATTATGACACAGTTGTCATTCACGGAAGACAGGAATATTGCCGTTCTCGGGGACGGGAGACTTGCCTATTGTGTAGTTCAGGCAATGAATGCGGAAGGACACCGGGTGACGGTGGTGGGAAAGCACCCTGAAAAGCTGGAGTTGTTTAAACCCTTTGCGGATGTGACCATGGAGCGGGAAAAAGAAGGTTATGAAGTGGTAGTGGAGGCTACGGGCTCTCCCTCCGGTATTCTGCAGGCTTTGGAGATGGTGCGCAAGAAGGGAACCATCGTTTTGAAGAGCACCTATGCCGGGGAGGTGTCGCTGCCGTTCAGCCAGGTGGCAGTAAACGAAATCAGTATTGTCGGCAGCAGATGCGGCCCCTTTGTTCCTGCGCTGGAGGCGCTGGCATCGGGAAAGGCGCAGTTTCCCGATATCAAACTTTTTGACATGGAGAATTTTGAGGAGGCTTTTGCATTTTCAGGATTTAAGGCAGGCTTTTTTACAGAATAATCCATTTCCGGATCAGAAAAAACAAGATATAGTTTATGTATAGGTTATATTGGATGTATACGAAGAAAGGTATGGTATCAAAATGGAAAAGAGAAAGATGGAAAAACTAGGGGTAGAAACCTCTCTCTTGGGGTTCGGATGTATGCGTTTTCCCGTGACAAAAGACGGAAAAATCAATGAGCCGGAAGCGGAAAAGATGCTGGATAAGGCTATCGCTGCCGGGGTCAACTATATTGATACCGCATATCCTTACCACAACGGAGAAAGCGAGCCTTTTGTCGGAAGGGCTTTGAAAAAGTATGACAGAGGCAGCTTCTGTTTTGCCACTAAGCTGCCATGTTGGCTGGTGAATACGTTGGAGGATGCAGACAGGCTGTTTCAGGAACAGCTGACCAGGCTTCAGACCGATTACATAGATTTTTATCTCCTCCATGCGTTGAACAGAGAACGCTTTCAGTCTATGGTAAAGCTTGGCGTCGTAGAGCGCCTGAAGCAGCTTCAGACGGAAGGAAAGATTAAGCATCTGGGATTTTCCTTCCATGACAGCTTCGAAGCATTTGAGGAAATCATCAATTACAGGGACTGGGATTTCTGCCAGATTCAGCTGAATTATATGGATACCAAGGACGGTCCCGGCATGAGAGGTTATGAACTGGCGGAAAAGAAAGGCGTACCCCTGATTATTATGGAGCCTGTCAAAGGTGGTTCTCTTGCCTGTTTTGCGGAGGATATTACAAGCATGTTTCGCAAGCTGGAGCCGGACGCCTCTACTGCCAGCTTTGCCCTGCGCTGGGTGGGAACGCTGCCCAACGTAAAGGTTATCTTAAGCGGTATGTCTACTATGGAACAGGTGGAGGATAATCTCAAGACCTTTGACAACTTCAAGCCATTGACATCTACAGAAACAAAAGCAATAGAGGATATTGTTTCCCTGATTAACAGCCGCGTGCAGAATGGCTGTACAGGCTGCCGTTACTGTATGCCCTGCCCGGCGGGGGTAGATATTCCCGGCAACTTCCGCGTCTGGAACACCTACCATATGTACCAGAATTATAATGTGGTAGGCTGGCAGTGGGAAAAGGAAATCGGAGAGAGCAAGCAGGCAAAGAACTGTATCAAATGCGGCAAATGTGAAAAAGTATGTCCCCAGAAGCTTTCTATCCGTGAGGATTTGGAGAAGGTTCAGGCGGATTTGGACAAGAAAGAGTTTGTTTTATAATGGAAAAAGCATTCAAACTGGATTTTGAAAATGACAAAATCGGAAGTCTTTATGTGAATTGCTGCGGTTGCTCCCGGACGGAGAGCCTGCACAGTTTCGGGCCGGCCTCCAAACCCCATTATCTGATTCATTATGTCTTAAGCGGCAAGGGAATCTTTCGATTCCATGATAAAGAATACCGCCTGGAAGCCGGCTACGGCTTTCTGATTCAGCCAAACGAGCTGGCTTTCTATCAAGCAGATGAAAAAGAGCCCTGGAGCTATCTCTGGGTCGGGTTCGGGGGAAGCCGTGCAGAAGAATACCTGACATCCATGGGCTTGTCGGCGCGACACCCCATTTTTGCCTGTGACAGAGACCAGGAGCTTTATGCCATTGTGCGGGATATGATGGAACATAACACCTTCGGCATGGCAAACGACCTGCGCAGGAACGGACAGATGAGCGTCTTTTTGTCGGTGCTGGCGGAGAGTGCCGGGGTGGTGGAAAAGGAAGAGGAGGATAAGGGGAACCAGTATGTCAAAAAGGCGGTTTCTTTTATTCAGAGCAATTACTGTAATCCCATCAAGGTGACGGATGTGGCAGATTATGTGTGCATCAACAGAAGCTATCTGTATACCCTGTTTCAGAATTATCTGGGAATGTCTCCCCAGCAGTTTCTGACTACCTTCCGCATTACAAAAGCCAGAGAACTGCTTGATTCCACATCCTATCCTATTGAAAGCATCGCCCTTTCCTGCGGATACAGCGATGCGTTGGTATTTACCAAGGCGTTTCATGCCATGAAGGGCATGTCTCCCTCCCAGTACCGCAAGCAGAGCCATCGGGGGAGCACCAGAGAACAGCTGCGGGAGGTAGAGGACTTAATTACGCTATTGATAAAGAGGAATGGTTCAGATTGATGCTGAAGCATCAGGCGTTAACATGCACCATGGTTTATGCAGCACCCGGGCGCTAACATGCACATTTCTTTGTTCGACGCGCTTGCGACTCGACACAACGGTACATAAGGCAGCAGAATACGCAGCCTAAGTACCGGTGTCTCGTACAGTCTCCCAAAGATATGTGCATGTTTCTCCCTGTATCATTAACCGTGGGATGAACGGTCCGGGTAAGAAAAATATCTTGCAATTTAGATAATAATATGCTATCGTCAATACAAGCAAAGATTAAACTTCTGATAATCTGATTTCAAATATCTGTGAATACATCGTAATATTTCGAATCCTTGCTAAATCACATGAAAAGAGCAAGAACAAAGCACTATTTTGAGAGAAAGAAGAGGGACAGACTATGACAGATAGCGAAAAACTGGATATTCTCTTACAGAAGACGGAAAAGCTGGATACAAAACTGAATACAATAGAGCAGGAAGTATCCAATATTAATTTAGTTCTGGAGAATGAAATTCGTGTAAATATACAACGTGTCGCAGAAGGACATCTTGACCTTGCAAGGAATCCGCATGAAGCAGTGAAGCCAAGTAATGAACTGGAAATGCTGTCGCTAAAAGTGACAATGCATGATTCGGAAATTCGGGAAATAAAGCAGAAGATTTCTTAAACGTAAAGAAAGAATAAAAAATAAAGAAATCAACATATTTTTTCAAATATCTCTAAAGTTGCGGAAAAATATTCCGATATACTTAACAAGTAAAGCAAATGAACATTCAGCAATTTGAAGTTCAGGCTTTCTGATAGTTTCAAGGCGGTACGCACAGCCGGCGAGGAACTATCGTTACACCACTTACCGGGAAGCTGACAGGTGCGAGTCGGGGGAACGGTAACAAAAATATTAGGCCGCAAGGATGCGGCACTACACTATATTCAAGGAGGAATAAAATATGGTAGTACAACACAATCTTACAGCAATGAACTCTAACAGAATGCTCGGCTTAACCACAGCATCTCAGGCAAAGT
>JAEDMI010000007.1 GCA_016303085.1 Acetatifactor sp. | reverse complement strand
GTTATTGCCGATGCCTCGAATGATGCTTCCTTCCCGGGTAAAGGTAACTCCGTAAACCGCATTTGCCTCGCAACCGTACAGAGTGCCGAAGGCTTTCTCCTGCCTGCTGAACGTAAAGCCCTTGATATGTACCTTGGTCTTCAGCAGGAAGGCAATCGTTGCCACGCCCTTGATACGCTCCGGCAGCTTATAGGTTTCTTCCTGATATACATTCCAGATAGAGGGCTTCTGATACACTACCGTATCAAGCAACCTGCTTCCCGCCTCACGAGGTGTTCCCAGCCAGATTTCAATGTCAACCGCTTCATCGGAGAGGGCAAAGACAGGTAACGTCAGTTCATCCGAGCCATACTCTCCAAAGTCCACATTTTCAAAGGTTACACCGCTGACTCCATCTCTGGAGGTGGCAATTCCCTTCTCGTTTCCGCTGCCGATATCTCCCAGTGCAGATGTATACAAGCCCGCAGACACAAATTCATAAGGATTCAGAAAGGCTTTGCCTAATCCTTCCGCTTTACATTCCAAATGGGAAATCAACACAGTCCTGTCCCCATCCTTCACCATGCAGCGCACGTAAAAATTCCCGTCGCCTACTGCAGTTACCTTTGTAAAACTCCTTCCCTGCTTATCAAGACAGTGTTCATCCGAACATTTCTCCACCTTAGCGAAATTGACATCAATTCCCGCCTCGTTTACCACCTTCCAAACCAGCGTCCTGTCTGTGGTATCTGCGGGATAGAGCACGGCTTCCACCGTAATTTCTTTCTTCCCGGGCGTGAATACAAGCTTTTCCGAAGCGCGAAGCTCCAGCTTTCTCACAGGTATTCTGTCGGGAAACATCCTCTGCGCCTTCCCGCTGCAATCCTCCAGGAAAGTCTTCTGATAAGTCCCCGGTCCCGCCTCTGCTGCCGTAAACTTCAGCTCTGCGGGCTCCAGTCCCCTTCCCGAAACCTTCAGCGTAATTTCTCCCGCCTCGGCGGTGCTTCCCACAACGATTAAAAGCTTTCCTGAAAACAGCTTTCTCACCGTTGTCTTGTAATCGTCATAATCCGTGCTGTCCCCGTTATCCATACCCAGAATCCGTCCGGGACCGGTAATTTCAGCTTTCACATAATCTGTCGCATTCTCTACGGGATTTCCCTGTGCATCCAGAACAGACACCGTGACAAAGCACATGTCCTCACAGTCCGCCGTCAGCTCCGGCTTATCTGCGGAGAGCACAATGCGTCTGCTGTCTCCGAAGGAGGTATGGCTGTCTCTGGCCACCTCTGCGCCGTTCTCGTCATAGGCAACGGCAGTGATGGTTCCCGGCTCATAGGCCACCTGCCAGTCCGGCACAAGCTTCAGACCGCGGACATGGTCAATATACTGCTTTCCTTGCGACTTTCCGTTGACAAACAGCTCCACGCAGGGAGCATTGGTACAGGCCTGTACGTCAACCATCTGTCCCGGATTAAAATCCCAGTAAGGGAATAGATGCACCATGGGCGCTTTCTTCACATCCGTCCACTCCGCCCGGAACACATAATAAGAATCCTTGGGGAAGCCTGCTGTGTCAATCTGTCCGAAGTAGGAATTCTTGGTGTGATAGGGCGTAGGCTCTCCGATATAATCAAAGCCAGTCCAGATAAACTGTCCCCAGATATATTCCGGATCTCTGTCATCAGTGATACACTTCTGCCAGCTTCTTGCTCCCCAGCTTGTGGTGGAATTGCCCAGAGAGGAGCACTGCTCATCCTCATCGGACAACACCGCCTGCCTCAAAGGGAAATGGTAGATGCCCCGGCTCTGCACCACAGAGGATGTCTCGCTGCCGTACATCATCCAGTCGGGATGCCGGGTATGCTGCTCCTCATAATACTTTTCTCCGTAATTATAGCCGGCCACCTTCACGATGTCCGCACATTTTCTTGCATTTTCCCATGGCATGTAGTTGGAACCGATGGTAATCAACGCATTTGCCTTGGGGTCGTGCTCCCGCACCGCCTTCATCAGTCTGCGGGTAATCTCCTGTCCGTGTTCGTCTGCGTGTGTATCGTAGATTTCGTTACCGATTGACCAGAGTAAGAGACTGGGATGATTTCTGTCCCGACGCACCCAGCTTCTCACATCCCTCTCGCACCACTCTTTGAAGAAGCGCCCGTAATCGTATTCCGTCTTGGAGCGCTCCCACATGTCAAAGCCCTCGCTCAAAATCAACATTCCCATCCTGTCTGCCATATCCATGAGTTCGGGCGCCGGCATATTGTGGCTGGTACGAATGGCGTTTACCCCCATCTCCTGCAGCATCCTGATTTTTCTCTCCATGGCGGGAGCATGGAAAGCCGCACCCAGACAGCCCAAGTCATGATGCTCGCAGACACCGTGGATTTTCATGTGACGTCCGTTCAGGAAAAGCCCCTTGTCCGTGGTAATCTCAATGGTACGGAAGCCAACCGTGATTTCCTGACTGTCCAACGCTTCCTCCCTTTCCTTCCGGCAAAGTTCCACAGAAAGGCGATAACACTGGGGGTCCTCCACATCCCAAATCGCGGGATTGGGAATTATCGCCGATACTGCTGTCTTCCCGATTATGCCTTCCTCTCCCGCAACGACAGTGACAGGGGACCATCCCAACTCCTGTACCGGCTTCTCATCCTTCCACAGACGGTAACGGCAGCCCACATTCACATTCGGCCGGCCGGCCACTTCCGTCTCCGCCTCCAGCATATAGCCCTCTTCACATTTTCTTGTGGTGATATAGGTGCCGTCCAGGGGCAGATAAACCGCAGGGCACACCTTCAGCCATACCTTGCGGTATATACCGGCTCCGGAATACCATCTGCTATTGGGTGACTGAAACCGCACCTGAACCAGAACCTGATTTTTCCCCGCTGTCAATGCGGAGGTAATATCCATGTCAAAGGTGGAATAGCCATACTTCCAGTCGCCGATTTTTGTGCCGTTGACGTAAACCGTAGAGTCCATATACACGCCATCAAAGCGCAGAATCAGTTTCTCGCCCCTGCCGATACGGGCAAAAACTCTCTCTATGCCGGAATTCTCAGATTTTACTGAGCCTTTGCCTACTTCCCCGCTCAAATCGGCAATCTCTCCGGTTTCCAGTTCAAACTCCTTCCGATACCAGCCGCAACCGTCCCGATACAGATTCTTCGCATCATAAATCAGCCAGTCATGTGGCAGCTCAACAGGGGAAAATCTGGTCTTCTGTCTCTCCAGTTCTCCCATGGTAGCATGCAGATCCGTCCGCAAAAAGCTCCAGTTATTGTAAAAAGGAATTACGTTTCCGTTCATGCTCTCACCCTCCCAAATTGTTTTCAAGCATTTTGTTTTTTCATACCGTACTCACAAGCCATGGTCTATTATACCTTATCTGCTTCCAAAAGTCTCCTTATTCCTTGCTGTCCGGTATGCATATCTTGTGAGAAAGTTTTTTGTCTGCCGTATATGTTTCACGCATACAACGTCCCGCCTCTTCCACTGCCTCGCGAAAACCTCATGCAGAGAGCCTCACGGCACCTTCTCCCCAGATAATCATCTGCTCCAGAGCGTCCGATGTGGCAACGGTCACCCGGTGCTTTCCGCCGATTTTATGTACGGTTTTCTCAATGTATTGGTCGGCGGTCTCCGCCTCCCTGGTATAGACAACATAGATATTGTGGTACTTTTGTACAGAACCGGGATTTCCCTTCACCCTGTAGGCATCAAAGACCAGTATCAGAGTTGCACCGTCATACCCCTGAAAATTACAGCAGATATCCATAAGCCTGTCCCTGGCACCGTCGATATTCACCTCCGCAAGACTTCTCAAGTCCTCCCAAGCAAAGATAATATTGTAGCCGTCCACAAGGAAGTATGCTTCCCGTTCTTTCGAGCTTCTGTAAGCCGAACCTCCTTCTTCCGTCTGCTCCTCTCTGCACACAGTATTCCCCGTGTTCCGTTGGTGGTAACGGTAAGGTGCATATGACTGAACGCTTTTTCCGTAGGTCCGCCGAAAAATTTCTTCGATTTCCTCCTGGGTAATATAGTCGTTCCGTCCGCTTCCCGTCTGGCTGTTACCCCCCGATGTCTGTGCTGCATGCACTGCCCTGAAGTTCATGAGTCCTGCTTCATCGCCCTCTCCGCATCCGGCGCTCTCCGTCCGGCTCCGGATGCTCTCCAGATGGGCGTAATCCGGCACTTCTCTCCAATTCACCACAAACCCTGCCCCATGGGCGCAGAATACGGAGGACGAGGGATTTTCCAAATCACTCTCCGCATCATATCCCGTCTCCCGAATAACCTCCTCCGCGTTGTGACAGGGCTCATACCCCTTCAGGGTGCAGGAAAGTCTGCCAAGCCCTCTGGTATAAGCGTTTACTTCACGTTGATACCCCTGCATCGTCGCCACAGGCGCGCTCCCCGTCAGTATGCTGAATTCCCCCTCTGTCACAGGCGGCTCAAAACTGCCGCTCATTCTCTGAATGTCGGACATGGCTCTCCCAATCTGTTCCGTGGGCACCTCCAGCGAAAAGGAAAATACCGGTTCCAACAATACGCTTTCCGCCCGCATCAGTCCCTGGCGTAATGCCCTATAGGTAGCCTGTCTGAAATCTCCGCCCTCGGTATGCTTCAGATGGGCACGGCTTCTCAGAAGGGTAATTTTCATATCTGTTATGGGTGAACCGGTAAGCACCCCAAGGTGGGTCTTTTCCTCCAGATGGGTAAAAATCAGGCGTTGCCAGTTTTTATCCAGTTCGTCCTCGCTGCAGGCAGAGGCAAAAATCAGACCGCTGCCCGGCTCCCCCGGCTCCAGCAGCAGATGCACCTCAGCATAATGGCGCAGAGGTTCAAAATGCCCGATACCAACCACCGGTGCTGCTATGGTCTCTTTATAGAGAAGCCTTCCGTCCGCAAAATCCACCTCCATGTCAAAGCGCTCCCGAATCAGGCTCTTTAAAATTTCTGTCTGTACTTCTCCCATGACCTGTACATGGATTTCCTTTATACTCTCTCTCCAGACCACACGAAGCTCCGGCGATTCTTCCTCCAGGCTCCGCATCTGTCCCAACACCTTCACCACGTCCGCACCCTCCGGCAGAACCAGCCGATAGGTCAGGACCGGCATCAACACAGGAACTCCATTTTCCCTTTCATACCCAAGCCCCTGTCCCACAAAGGTACGGCTCAAGCCGGTCACAGCACAGACACCCCCCGCGCTTACGCTGTCCACAGCCTGAAACCCTGCTCCGTCATAAACACGTATGGCATCAGCCTTTTCCTCCCAGCGCTCCTCCGGGGAAGCCGCACTGTTCTCATTGGTAATGGGCATTTTGACACGGAGTATGCCTCCCGTCACCTTCAGGTGGGTCAGGCGGTTTCCCCCTTTATCTCTGGATATCTTATAGACTCTGGCTCCGAATTCCCGGGGATACTCACGAACCTTTACATATCGGCATAGCCCGTCCAGCAGTTCCTCAACTCCCTCCAATCGAAGTGCCGAGCCGAAATAACAGGGAAAGAGTTTTCGTTCCGCTATTGTCTTTGCCACCGAATGGTCTGCCAGACCTCCCGTCTCCAGGTACTCCTCCAACAGTTCCTCGCTGCACATGGAAAGTTCTTCTAAAAATGGTTCTCCCGCAGCCTCGGCATCTGCCCCAAATTCCAGACAGCAGCTGCCCAGCTTGCTCTTAAGTTCCGCCAAAATCGCCGTCTTTTCCGCCCCCGGCTGATCCATCTTATTTACAAAAAGAAAGGTGGGAACCTCATATTTCTTCAACAGCTTCCAGAGAGTGGATGTATGCCCCTGTATGCCGTCGGAGCCGCTGATGACAAGAATACAATAATCCAAGATCTGCAGGGTTCTCTCCATCTCCGCTGAAAAATCCACATGTCCCGGAGTATCCAGCAGAACAATCTCCAGATTATTCCATACAAGATTAGCCTGCTTGGAAAATATGGTAATTCCTCTTTCCCGTTCCAAAGTAAAATTGTCCAGAAAGGCATCCTTGTGGTCTACTCTGCCAAGCTTTCTCAAAGCCCCCGCCGTGTAGAGCAGTGCCTCGGAAAGGGTGGTCTTTCCCGCATCCACATGAGCCAGAATTCCCACACAGATACGCTTGTCTCTGTTTTTATTTTCCGTAACGTCCATTCTGTAACCATGCCTTTCTGCTGATTACTCTTTCATGTTGCTAGTCATAGCTTCCAACTCATGCACTCTGGCTTCCAAAGCATCCGCCCCGGCAGGAGCCTCTGGCATGAAAAAGCTTCTCTTTCTTTTCCGGCCCCTGCCTAATCATCGTTTGAAATATAAGCAGGAATCTAAAGAAAATAAAATAGAAATAGATATGTAATGATTCTGTTTAGAAATAACTGCTTATGCACGGATTATAGCATGGAAATCCCCAAATGACAACATAAATCCTCTTGACACTTCCCGCAAATACCTATATATTAATCCTTGAAAAATAAAAAACGCTAGGGGAGCACATCGCTGAGATTGAAGTGCTGCATGCACACACTTCTAACCCTCACTACTTGAACCGGATAATACCGGCGTAAGGAAGCAACACAGGAAAACCGTCACATTTCGCGAACTCTTGTCACGTTGTACCGCGGTTGACTGTATCCGCCCATTGTGCGGAATCGATGTTGTCCCTCCTTAGCAAAGATAAGGAGGATTTTTTATGAAAAACACCAAAACCAAAATTCTGGTGGAAGGCGCTGTTATGGTTGCCCTCGCCACAGTCTTAAGCTTCATCCGGGTATTTAAGTTACCTTGGGGCGGCTCCATCACCCTGCTTTCCATGTTACCCATCGTACTCTTTTCCATCCGCAGAGGTATATCCTGGGGACTGGTGGTATCCTTTGTATATTCCCTGATTCAGTTTACACAGGGCATTATGGACGGTCTATTCGGCTGGGGACTCACCCCCGGTATGCTCATTGCCTGCATCCTTTTGGATTACATCGGCGCATTCACCGTACTGGGAATCGCCGGGTGCTTACGCAAAAAAGGATTGCCCGGCTGGATCGGCGGTATCTCTCTGGCTGTAGGCTTACGATTTGCCCTTCACTTTTTGAGCGGCGTAGTAATCTGGCACAGCTTCGGTGAACTATGGAACGGCTTTTCCACCGAAAATACCTATCTGTACAGCTTTTTGTACAATGGCTGCTATATGCTGCCGGAGCTTGTTTTTACTTTGGCAGGCGCTGTAGCTCTTCTCAAGGTTCCCCAGACAAAGCGTTTTCTCATAGCAGAGGAATAATTTTCTGCTTTTTAAAAGGCTCCGTTATTAAAAACGTGAGCCTTTTCTCTTTGTCTCCATTAATAGGTTTCCAAATGAAATGAATACAGTATCCTCTCCTTCACCGGCTTACCCATGAGCTTTGTCAGAGCCTCACTATAGTAATCCAGCTGAGTCTCGTAACGGTTCCACAGCTCCTGCAGGGAAGAGACGGAATCCGTCTTATAGTCCATGAGCACAAGTCCGTCCTCCTCCTCAAAAAACACGTCTATGATTCCCTGAATCAGCACGCTCTCCGAGTCCGGGAAGTCCGCTCCCAGACGGGAAGCGGCAACCCCCATGACAAAGGGCTGTTCCCGGTAAAGTTTTCCGGCCTCCTCCGCCCGCCACATACGGTAAGCCAGCTCCGATTTCAGGAAATGCAGTATTCTGGGCTCGTTCACCGCTTCCATGTATTCACGGCTTAAACGTCTGCTCTCAGCCTCCTTTTCCAAGAATCTATGAATAAATTCCGCCATTCTTTTTTCATCCAATCTGCGACTATATTCCCGGTAATTTTCAGGGAAAGGAGTCCCCTGTACACCCTCTGCGGAGACAATCGCTTCCCCCAGAATACTCCGAAAGTCCAGAAGTTCCATAACTCTGTGATAGGCATTACCCCGAACCGTACCGCTGACCGCTTCCTCCTCCCGGCGGAAGGCGGGAATATAGGGCTGTACCTCCTTCTCCTCAAAGGTGTGGAAGGCAGCCTCATCCCTGTCTGCCATGGCGGCAATTTTCAGTTCCGATACGGTGGTTTTGGTGTAAAGTCCTGCAAGGTTTGCAAAGGCATACTTTGCATTCAGGCGCTGCCGCAGGGCTTCTAATGCCCCGTCATCTCCAAGGCCAGCCGCCCGCTCCAGAAGTTGCCTTCTGTCGTGAAGCTTAATTTGCTCCTTCCATTCCCCGACGGCAAGCTCCTCTTCTCCCAACACAGTAACCTGTATGGAAGTGTGTCGCATAATGGGCAGCAGGAAATCCAGATATCCTGCACTTTCCATAAAATCCGGGTACAACAGACATTCACTGCCGTTCTCCCGGTAGGCTTCCCACTTTTCCGCAGCTTTCTCCAAGGTCGCCGTCAGAATCAGTTTTTCTCTGGCTCGGGTCATAGCCACATAAAGCACCCGCAGTTCCTCCGCGAGGCTGTCCTCCCGAAGCTTTCTGGACAACACATTTCTCCGTAGCGTCTTATTCCGAACACGCTTCACGGGATCGACATAATCCGTGGCAAGCCCCAAATCCATGTCCAGAATCAAAGCCTGGTTCACATCCTGCATGTTAAAGCGCTTGCTTAACCCCGACACAAAGGTGATGGGAAATTCCAGACCCTTGCTCTTGTGAATGCTCATAATACGCACCACATCCGCGTTCTCATCCAAAAGCTCCGCTTCGCCGTAGTCCACATCATATTTTTCCAACTGCTCCATATACCGGATAAAATGGAATAACCCGAAATAGCTGGTCTTCTCGAAATCCGATGCCCTTGTGAAAAGCATTTCCACATTTGCCCGGCGTTTTCCGCCCGCCGGCAGTGCCGTCACATAGTTCAGATAGTCGAAATCCGTCACCAGCTTCGTCAAAAGCTCCCGCACAGGCATATAGACCGTACATTCCCGGTATTCATCAATTTTTGCAAGAAAGCGTGCGGTCTTTTCCCGCAGGGAATTCTGTGAGTTACCAATCGGCTCTGTATCCGCTCCGGTGCCCGCCGCAAACTCCACCGTTGCCTCATACAACGTACATTTCCTGTCCCGGCTGCGAATCAGCCCTATCTCGTCCTCCGTAAACCCGCCGAATATGGATTTCATCATGCCAAAAAGAGGGATATCCTGCCTGGGATTGTCCAGCACCCGCAGCACCTGCAGCAATTCCTGCACCTCCGCCGCGCCGAAATATCCGGTCTTGGAGGTAATATACACGGGAATCCCTTCCTCCTCCAACACTGCCTTAAAATCCTCATCCCAGCCGCTGCCTGCACGAAGCAGAATCACCATATCCGAATACCGGGCAGAGCGCAATTCTCCGCTTGCCTTGTCCGTCACGTTGAAGTTGGCCCGCAGCTCCTTGATTTTTGCTGCAATGGCCTTTGCTTCCAACTGCTTTTCGCTAAGTTCGGATTCCCTTGAGGGCTTCTCGATAAGAAGAAACTCACTTTCGTTTCCCGTATTTTTCGGATAGATTGCACCGGAGTAAAGGGCAGCCTTCTCATCGTAGACAATTCCGCCCACCTGTCTGCTCATCAGCCGTGAAAACACTTCATTTACCGTATCGACAACCTGCCCGCGGCTGCGGAAATTTTTCGCCAAATCAATCCGCTGCATATCCCCGGAACCCGAGGTATATTTTTCATACTTCTCCAGGAAAAGCTCCGGTCGTGCCAGGCGGAACTTATAAATGCTTTGCTTGACATCGCCCACCATAAATCTGTTGAAGCAGCCATCTTCCTCTCCGGATACAGCTTTCAGCAGATACTCCTGCACCAGATTACTGTCCTGATACTCGTCAATGAGAATCTCTGCAAAGTGCTGACGGTACTCCAGAGCCACACGGCTGGGACAAATCTTTCCTTCCTCCCTGTTCAGCAGAATATCCAGGGCGAAATGCTCCATGTCGGAAAAATCAATCACCTTTTTTTCCCGCTTTTTCTCTCCCATCCTCCTGTAAAACTCCAATACCAAATCAATGAGCACTGCAACTGGTTTTCTGCACTCCAAGCCCTGCCGGACAACCAGTTCCAGCGGTGTACCAAAGAACTTTTCCGCTATTCCCTGAATGCTTTTTTTCACCTCAGCCCGCAGGTTTGCCGCCAGTTCCCGCTTTGCGGGAGACACGCTCTCATCCTTTTTGGAGGAAAGCCGTCCGAAGGTCACTGCCGGAAGTTTCGCCGCATAGTCTTCCAAGTTTTTGCACTCTGTCAGTTTCTCCAACCGGTCCAGCTCACCGTCCACCAGTTCGCCGTACATATAGGGGCCGTCCGGCTCCTGACACAATTGCTGTACCTGCTGCATTTTTTGAAGCCAGCCCCGGGTCATCGCCTCCAGATGGTCGGTCAGGTATTTGCCGCAGTTACTTTCGCAGAGTGCCTCCACATCCCTGTCCTCATAATCCCGTTTTCTCTCCTCCAGCCATTCCTCCGGCCAGGGAAAACTGTCCGCATATCGGGATAAATTCAGGATATGTTGCTCCAGCACGCTCTCCCGCCCGCCGGGGCAGAAATACTCCACACAATAGCGAAAGGCTTCCTCCCCCGAGGCGTAGGCATCCTCAATCATCTCCTGTAACACATCCTGCTGCATCAGCCTGATTTCTCCCTCATCCGCAATGCGGAAGGCAGGGTCCAGCCCGATTTCATTGAAATGATTTCGCAGTATAAAGAGACAGAAGCTGTCGATGGTGGTAATCTGGGCGTTATGTAACAGAGTGGCCTGGCGCTGAATATGCTCGGAATCAGGGTTTTCTTCCAGCATTGCAGCGATTCCCGCTGCAATGCGTTCCCTCATCTCCGCTGCCGCTGCGTTAGTAAAGGTTACAATCAATAAACGGTCGATATCCACAGGCTTTGTCTCATCGCAGACCTTCTTCACAATTCTCTCTACCAGCACTGCCGTCTTTCCGCTGCCCGCCGCAGCAGACACCAGTATGTTGCAGCCTTGCAAATCTATGACTCTTTGCTGTTCCGGTGTAAATGTCACTGCCATAATTCTTCCCTCATTTTCTCCAGCGCTTCCGCAGAGTCCATGTCTCCCAGCTTTCTTTTCTCACAGCCCGGCATGGATGGCTCAAAGCCGCATACTTTTCTGTAGACACACCAGGTGCAGGCTTCCTCGCTCCCCATCTCATAAGGATTCAGAGAGATAACGCCATCCAGAATTTCTCTGCCGATACCTGCTACCTTTTTTGACACGTAATCGGACACCGTCTTCAAATCCTCCCTGCTTAAGACCGAGGAGCGTGCACTGAAGGAGCCGTCCTTCTTCCGTTCCACGGGAATCACATCGGATTTGTCGCCCATCTCTCCATCCAGACGCTCTGCGATGCCCGGCTCGCTGCTCACAACACCGTTCATCCGAAGCTGTTTTGCAATCTGCTCATTGATTTCCTCTTCCGTCAGTTCCACCGGTGTCTCCACCGTTGGGTCATCGATGTGATAATACAAAAGCGCCGCCGGAACCGCTTCCTTTCCGGGATGCTTTTTCGCCTCTATCTCCAAGGCTGCATTCATATAGACCACCAGCTGAAGCTGTAAGCCATAATACAGCGCCGCCAAATCAAAGTGCCTGTTGCCCGACTTGTAATCTATCACCTTGACATAGACGTGCTCCTCGTCCTCCACCACGTCAATTCTGTCTATTCGCCCCTTCAGCCGCATTTTTTCCTGCTCCGACAACGACACATTCACACTGTCCAAATCCTCCGTAAAACGGAAGGATAGCTCGTAGGCATCCGGCTTAAAGCTTCCCTTCCTCAGCTGCTTCTGTAAGGTCAGCACCGTCCTCGTCAGGATTCTGCCCATTCTGGTGATGGCATACTCATTTCGCGCACTGCTGTAAAGCACCGTGTCGCCGTAGGAGGCTGCATAATCCTCCAGCGCATTCTGCACCGTGCTTAGCGCAAATTCCTCGGGAAAGGTAAACCAGGTATATCCGCTCTCTGCAAGTTTCCCTGCAAACTGCTCCAGAACAGCATGGTACACATTTCCCATATCCACATTTTCAAAGGAGAACTCCTCCCGCTCACGCAGGGTAAGACCGTATTGCAGGAAATGCCTGTAGGCACAGGCCGCATAGGTCTCCAGCCGGGAGACGCTGTTCTCCAGATATTTTCCGTAGAGCGCCGAAGCAACGGCTGCGGACAGACCACTGTCCCGATAGCGCCTAAAAGCCGCCGCTGTCAGGAAATCCCGCTCCTGCACCAGTTCCTCCTCCCCGAAAGCCCTGTATATGGTAAGAACCTCCCGCTCCTTTTCCGGCGAAAGGACACCTGTCACATACTCCCTTAAGCCCTCTGCAAGATATCCTGCACCCTCTTTGGGCGTCACAATCTGCTCCAAAGCGCTGCGAAGCTCCGGGTATTCTGTCTGTATCCCGGGAAACAGCTTTTTCACCGTATCAATGAGATAAGCCGGACGGATGGACTTGCCCGCGTTGTTTATCTTGGAATAGGAAAGATAGAGCTTATGAGAGGGTTTTGTCATGTTCATGTACAGGTACAGCCTCTGAATGAACATTTGCTGCCTGGGGCTGGGGGCAAGCTCCAGCTCCGATTCCCTCAAGAATTCTCTGTCCATGTCGGAAATGATGCCGCCCTTAGAGGCATTCTTTGGGATGTTCCCGTCGTTTACCCCCAGGAAGAACAACACCTTTACCTGCTTTAACCGGGTGCGCTCCATGTCTCCCACCACAACCCGGTCTACGTTCTGGGGAATGGTGCCCACCTCGATTTCACCAAACCCCGCCTCCAGAATGTCTGTAAACTCCTGCAGTGAAATGACTTCCTCTCCCAGCAACTCGTAAATCTGCTCCAAAAGTTCCATAATCAGGCGGTAAATCTGGGCATATTCCCTGGATTTGGAGAGCTGTCCCCGCCCCTCAAACTCCGCCTCAAAGACTGCCAGCTTATTCTGTACATTGTTTTGCACCAGAAAGTCGTACAGCTTATTGACATAACTTTTTACCGGCTCCTGCTTCTCCATGCGAAGCATACCAATCTGGCTCATCAGCCGCTCCCGAAGGCTGTTTAACCGCGTCAGAGCTTCCTCGTTCTCCTCCATGTCCCGGGTCTTGCGGGTAAAAAGGCGGCTGTAGCTGCGCTCCCCTCGGATGCCGGTCTGAATCACATAGTTCTCCAGAATGTCCACTTCTTCATGGGTCATGTCCGCCAACCCACTGCGCAGATAGTGGAAAACCGCCTCGTAGGAAAAATCCTTCAAGTAAAGTTCCAGTGCACTCTTGATATACTCTACCATCGGATTTAAGATGATACCTCTGGTTCTGTCGATAAAGCAGGGAATCTCCATCTGGGCAAACTCCGTCTCCACATAAGGGGCATAGCCCTCCAAATCCCCGATGATAACCGCAATATCCCGGTAAGCCAGACCTTCCCGCAGAATCAAATCCCGGATTTTCAAGCCTGCCTGATGCACCTCATCCCTGGGTGTCGTCGTCTCAAAAACCGCGATTTCGGACTGTTCACCCTCAAAGGGACACACGGAATACCGAAACAGATGACGCTCCAGATGCGCCAGAGCAAATGCTTCCCCAAAGCGGTTCCTGCCGCTTATATACAAATCACACTGCGCTGCCAAAGACTTCTCCCAGTTTTTCCTGCCTGAAGTCTCCCTGCTGTCCAATGCATCCGTTCCTGATGCCGAAAGCACAAAAGTATCCCTTGCTCTGGGTACATCCGCCTCCTTTGCCAGCCTGCACAAATCCGACACGGTTTTCTTGCTCAGATGGAACAGCCTCTGCTCTCCGTCAGGCACATACGGATTCTCCCCTTCTCCCATAGTGACGGTGACAATCACCTCCCCGCAGACCCGCATCAACTCCTGAATGACCTTGTTCTGAATGGGCGTGAAACCGGTAAAGCCGTCAAAGACCACCACGCTGCCCGGCAGAATCCGGGATTTCTGCAGAGAACGGCACAACACGTCCAAGGTCTCCTCGGTGGTAATAAAATTACCCTGTATATATTCCCGAAAGCCCTTGTAAAGTTTCTCCAAATCTTTTAACTTCTGTACCAGAGCTCCCCGCTTCCCGGAATATGCGATGAGTTTCGCCACATCCTCCGTGCCGATACCGTACTGCATAAACTCGGAAATAACGCTTTTCACCTCGTGGATATAGCCCTGCTTATGTAAAAAGCTGCCCAGGACAGGTAAATCCTCCTGCATCCCCGCGGCAACCTTCTGCAACACAAGACTCTTCCCCGTATCGTCCAGCACAGGAATATCCTCATGTCCCACCTCTTCCATGATACGGTGGTTCAGGCGTCCGAAGCTCAACACATCAATATTCAGGATACCTCCCTTTTCGTTCAGCAGTACCAAATCCTTCTGTGTCTGCATGGTGAACTGGTCCGGTACGATAATCAGGAAATTCTGTTTTTTGTTTTCTGCCGCCCTGCGAATTACCTCGTCATACAGCAACCGGCTTTTCCCCGCTCCCGAGGGACCGAATATAAATTTCAGACTCATTCAAAATGACCTTCCCTTACATCTTCCTCTTCCAGATAAAAACGCCAGAGATAATCTGCCGCCTCCTCCGCGTAGTCAATGCCAATGCGCTTTCCGGCATGAATCCTCGCCGGATTTATCAGAAGCCCTTCCGCCACATAGAAGGTATCGCTCTTTGTCATGTCTACATCATTGTCTTCTCTTGTAATGCCCATGGCAATACAGAGTTTTCCCGGCCCATCCGCCAGATGTTTGCTCAGGGATGCAGGTGTCTTCTGCCGTTTCTTTGTCTTCGCCAACCGCAGTTCCACCATCCGCTGTCTTGACTCTTCATCCGCCGGAATCACGCTTCTCAGCAGCACTGCCTGGGGAATACCCTCTGTCATAGCTGCAATATTCATACAACTGTACATGCCGTAAATCAGATAAACATAGGAAGTTCCTCCCGCATGGTACATGGGTTCTGTCCGTTCCGTGCGTTTGCCGCCATAAGTATGTGAACCCTTGTCCTCCTCGCCCATATAGCTCTCAACCTCAGTGATGATACCCCGGACGGTTCCAAGCTCGGTCTCATGCACCAAAACTTTGCCCAATAACGCCTTCGCTACAGCGATTCCGTCTCCGGTAAAAAATTCACGCCCGAGTCTTTTTCCCGGCTTTACCGATATTTCTTTTTGATACTCCTGCTCTGTTTTCTTTGCCATTCTTCCGCCTATCCTGCCTATATGAAATCATACCTCATTTTTGTCCCTGATACAAATACAATTGCATCTTCTACCTCACATGAAATCCGTTTTCATGCTCCTCCAAGGGGATATTCTCAGACTCTATGGTGTCGATGACAATATAGTCGCCGCTGTTGATCATGATAAGCATCCGGTCGATGGCTTCCTCCGTTCCCTGAACCTCCATCTCCACAGAGCCGTCCCACTCATTTTTCACCCAACCGGTAATACACATACCGCCCGCTGCATATTTTGCGCGATATCTGAAGCCAACCCCCTGTACTCTGCCCGTAAATCTGAAATGCTTTCTTACCACTTCTGTTGCGCCCCTTCTGTAATCATTTTGTGATATTCCTATGGCAGACATGCCCTTAAGAAGAACAGACGACGTTTCACACCTTCTTTTTCCTGATTCATTCTGTAGTATTCCGTTTTTTCAATGGTAAAATACTTTTCCATTCGCTTTATCCATTCTTCATCTGTGTGATTATTCAGTCGAAGGATTCCGTCCACATACATATAGGCACCGTCAAAAACAAAATTATCCCGATTTGAAAACATCTCTTTTTCAAAATATGGATTCATCCCCACGATTACCTGTCCGCCTTTTTTACAGACCCTTCTCAAATTTGCAATAATACTGTCTGAAACTTCATCCGCTGCCGCATCCATAGTCCAGCACATTATCCAAATTTGTTATTTGGTCAAAAATGGCGCAAAGTGTTTCACTTTCAAGATTTCTCCAATCTGTCCCTGCATCAATATCCGCATAGTCTTCTTCTGAAGACTGTAATTCCCGATTCCAAAACTTCAAAGATTCTTTATATTTTTCCTGTAGTTTTTCTTCCATAAACCTGACTTTCCTTTCAAAACTTATCTTTTATATTTTAATGTTATATAGTCTGTCGGTTTCTCCGGTTGGTTCCCGGCAGCAATGTACTGCGCCCAAAGAGTTCTGGCATATTCCTCCGTCCCGGAAAAACGCTCTGTTCCCTTATCCCCAAAAGCCGCCTCTGCCAAAGCAGTAAAATTGGCAACATGATCGGCGATAGTCAGCGTATACATTTCATCCTCCCGAATTGCTTCTCCGTTCACCGCGACATCCGTCAGAATATAGACCCCGTCCTCTTTTTGTACTTCCATGGAAAAACCGCTGCAGACAGGCAGAGTTTCATCGGTAAACGGGTCATTAAACGTATCGTATCCTTCCACCGCCAGGCGCGCCAGTTTAAGAACCTCAGTTCCTGTCACCTCACAGGTATACAGATGGTTTCCTCCTGACTGCATGGAATACTCCAGCATCTTTTCCGAATAATCCGTGGCATACAGCGAGCCAGTGCAAATGGAAGAAGGTGCCAGCAACAGCTCTGTGCCGCTGATTTTACGCAAGGTATTTGCAACGGCAGATGTTGCCCTGCTTCCTCCGTCAGGGTTAAAATCTATGGAATATGCCTTCTCCATGGATGCAACCGGCTCCTCTTTCTCCCCGGCTAATTCTGTCAGAAGTGAATTCATGTTCTCATATGCACCCTCCGCATCCGTCTCCCCGGTCAGCATCTTCTGAACGGATATTTTTGCTGCCTGCAACAGACTGTCCGAAGTCAACAGAGGATACATTCTATTGGAAGCAATGATATCTTCCAACTCGCTGAAGGTGTCCGGGAATTCCACATCGACCCCACGGTTATATGGAATCAGGCAGGACAGCGCTTCATCCGTGGAAGCAGCATACCCTTCTGCGGTAAACATGGCGTTAAGTACCTTTTCCGCCAGTCTGAGTTTTTCAGGGTTATCCTCAAGTTCCTTATTCATGGCCACATGAAAAGCCGGAGTGACCAGTATCCAGTTATCCTCCTCTGTCTCGCCAAAATAAGGCAGCAGCTTACACTCATGATACTGTGAATAGTTTTCTAAATCCCCTGCCGTTCCGCGTATCATGGCAACCTTCCCTTCCGCAAAGTCATTCAGGGTCATGGTATAGCCTCTGGTGACAGCATCCTCATTCAGCCCGGTGTCGCAAATAAATTCTTCCAGTTTTCTGAATGCTCCGGTCCACAGTTCCCTGTTCAGAGTATCTGTCTTACAATTCTCGTAATCCAACCGCCAGGAAGTACCCGTAAGGCTCATCAGGTCGGGAATGGAGCACCCTTCCAGTGTATACAGACAGGTATAGTCATATTTGTAATCGCTCAGATAGGGCAGGATTCCTGCTTCCGTGAATTTCTCGCATGCCTCACGGAAACCGGCGTAATTTGTAGGCAGTTCTACACCGTACTGTTCAAACAATTCAACATTAGCCACAAAGCCGTTGGCGACACCGCCTCCCGGCAGCCAGTAAACCATTCCGTCACTATCAGTATACGCATCCAGACATGCTTTGTAAAATGTAGTTTCTGTTTTGCTCAAATCCATAAGCGAGCTGTTCAACTCCTGTACCTCCCGCACAGGAAGAGACCCCACCATAATAATGTCGGGAAGGTCACCGTTTTGCTGACAGAATTCATAGTAGTCCACCTCACTCCTGCTTGCCACGAACCTAAAATCCGCCTCCGGAACCGCCTCCATCAGATAAGGAGCAAATTCATCCAACATTCTTGTCTCATACAGATAAACGGTAATTTCATTATCCTTCACTGTCTCTTCGCTGCTGCAGCCTGAAAGCAACAACGGCGCAGCAACCGTAAGAATGGCAGCCATCCGTATCATTCTCTGCACTTTTCCCATCCTCCCTTTGCTACTGATACTTATTTGCCCATCAGCTTAGCTACAATAGTTTTCAGTTTTTCCACACCCACAGGCTTTGCGGTATGTGCATTCATCCCTGCTTCCAAGGCCTTGCGTACATCCTCTTCAAAAGCGTTGGCCGTCATGGCAATAATCGGAATCTTCCCGGCATCCGGGTGATTACAGGCACGGATACAGCGGGTAGCTTCATACCCATCCATCACAGGCATCTGAATATCCATAAAAATTAAATCAAATTCGCCCGGCACGGAGTTGCGGAATTTCTCAACCGCTTCCTGCCCGTTCACCGCCAGTTCACATTCCGCTCCCTCCATGCCGAGAAGCTCTGTCAGAATCTCCGCATTAAGTGCATTATCCTCTGCCGCCAGAATGTGCAATCCTTTCATGGACAGTTCGACGGCAGCACCTCCATCACTTTCCCGGATATCCGTGCCTTCCTCCTGCTTTTCCTCCGGAACCTGCAATTCCAGATTTACGGTAAAGGTGCTGCCTTGCCCCGGAGCACTTTCCACGAAGATTGTACCACCCATTAAATCCACGATATTTTTGGTGATAGCCATCCCCAGACCGGTTCCCTGAATCTCCCTGGTACTTTCAGTGCGCTCTCTGGAAAACGGCTCAAATATGGTCTTCACAAAATTATCGCTCATGCCGTATCCGTTGTCTGCCACTACAAAACGAAGATGAACATGTCTGCGGATAGCACTCTCCATACCCTCTGCCGACAGGCAGATTGTTCCCTCCGGCTGGGTATACTTGATTGCATTGGACAGCAGATTTAAAAGAATCTGACTCAATCTGGTTCTGTCCCCCAACAGCTTCTTCGGAAGTTTATCCCCTGTCTTCAGTTCAAAGGTCTGGTCCTTTGCTCCGGCTTGGGGAATCACAATGGTGCATATTTCCTCCAGCAGTTCCTCCGGATTAAATTCCGTTATATGCAAAGTAGTCTGTCCGCTTTCAATTTTACTCATATCCAGAATATCATTAATCAATCCCAAGAGGTGCCGACCGGAGAAAGCAATCTTGCGTGTATACTCCCGGGCTTTATCCGGCAGTTCCACATTTCTTTCCAGCAATGCCGCAAACCCGATAATAGCATTCATGGGCGTCCTGATATCATGGGATATATTTGCAAGGAAGTTACTCTTGGCGGCATTGGCGCTCTTTGCTACCTCAAGCGCATTTTCCAGCGCCTGATTGATGGCTCTCTCCCCGGTTCGGTCGGATAAAACCACAATATACTTTTCACTGTTCTTGATTTCGGTGTAAAACGCAAGAACATGAAACCACAATGTGGCGCCGGTTTTCCTGTGAACATACTCCCGTTCCCACTCTTTTCTCTGGCCCGATGTCATCTTCGGCAGTTCGTCCAGAATCCTCGTGACATTTTGGTCCCGCAGCAACCGGCTCAGTACACTTATATCAGCCCGAATCGCCGCTTCGGAAATTCCTACAATTTTCTCGATATTCGGACTTACATAACTAACTTGCATGCTATCCGCATCCAGCATCAGAAAAATATCATCCACATTGTTGGACAACATGCTGAACAGTTCTTCCCGATACAAAATTTCTGTATCCTTTTTTTCCAGACTCCGCCTGTTTTTTCCGATGACAATCGCCATCAGTGCAGTACCGAAAATAACGGCGATGCAGGCAACCATTATCAGTGTGACTGTCTGCAGTCTGTTCATACTGGCATTTACCACCCGGGTGGGCACAAGTCCCAGCACCATCCAGTCCTCAAACTCGACGGGTTCGTAGATAAGGTAATACTCATCTTTCTCTGTGCGGAAAGATGCAGCTCCGATGACACCGTTCTGAAAATCCTGTCTGATTTTATCAACCTTTTCATCGCTCATATCGGATTTGCTCTCCAGTATGGCGATAAAATTATAGATACTGTTCTCCCTGTCCTGCGCATTATCTGCAAACACACGTCCGTCTCCGTAGGCGATATAACTGCGGGAGCTGCCGTTAAATGCCGATATTTCCAATGTGCTCATCAGATTTCTGCTGTCAAAGCTGATTGCTATTGCCTCGTAGGGAAAATCCCGATAACTTCCCGGCTCCGCAGGCACGGCAAACACAATCAACTCCGGAGACTGAAAAAGAACTGCATTTACCACAATCGGTTTTCTTTCCACCACCAGTTTCGCAAGCTGCTTCTTCATGTCCAGGTATCCCTTTTCTCCTGTCAGCGTCAGATATGTACCGTCCTGGGAGATAAAGTAAAACTCCGTGAAGCCCTCCTTTTCCTGCACTTCCCGAATATAGCTTTCAATCGCTGCTTCATCCTGTACATCCCGAAGATAGGGAATACACTCCTCCATATTCTTCCAGTTTCTTTCCACCATGTTGTGCAATGACCGATTGGCCTGACTGTATATTTCCAGCAAATGGCTGGTACTCTCTTCATAAATCGCTTTGGACACAAAGCGATAATAGCTGCTGCCTGTACCTAAAACCGCCGCCAGCACACAGACAACCAATATCATGTGAAACAATCTTTTGCGCATATCCCCTGCCCTTTCAACGGATTGTCACATACTCTGTGGGCGCCTCCGGCTGCCCGCCTTCCGACAACACTGCCTTGAAACGATCTATCGCCCTGCCCTCAGTATCTTCAAGGATTTCCCTTATCTCCTGCGGCATGGGGCATCCGCGAAAAAGCTCGGGTTCGATGG
Source organism: Acetatifactor sp. (assembly GCA_016303085.1). Lineage (GTDB taxonomy): Bacteria > Bacillota > Clostridia > Lachnospirales > Lachnospiraceae > Acetatifactor. The sequence continues at coordinate 7,465 of JAEDMI010000007.1, read as the reverse complement.
CGTTGTCATAACCCAGAAGATTCACCCGATAAACAGCATTTTCATCAATAGCATTTCCGTCTATGGTTACCTCCTCCAGAGTATAGGACCCGTCTCCGTTATCCTTCATACTGTATTCCATACCGCTTGTCACGGGAATCTGATTGAGATGACAGATGGGGTTTGCTCCATTCTCCTTCACGTTGACAAGCCAGTCCATTACCTGCTTTATCTGAGCTCCCGTCATGTCCGCCTGCCTTAAGGCTGCACGGTTGTTCATCAGCCAATTCATCTGCTGTTCCGTATATTCCCCCGCATATATGGAAGATGTGATAATAGAGGAATAACCAATCAGCACGTCCGCACCTGTCTGCTTTCGCAATGTGTTCGCCACCACAGATACCGCCTGACTGCCATGCTCTGTAAAAGTGTACGCATACCCTGTTTCTATATGATAAGCGCTTTCTTCCGCATGAACTTCCTTCGGGGTGGTAAGCTGCCTGTTAAAATCCTGATATGCCCCGTCCGCATCATAAACTCCGTTTATCATATTCTGGACTACATTTCTGGAAATGGCGAAAAATTCGGTAGATGCCAGCCTCTGGTACATATGATTCTGCTCCAGACAGGGCTCCGCAAAGGTCAGGTTTTCCTCTAATTCAATCTCCACCGTCTTATTGTAGGTAAGCACAAAATTGCCGGAGGCTGCCCTGCGCTGCCCCTCCTCGCTAAACATAGCTTCCAATACCCGCATGATATTTTTCTTCTTGCCATCATCCTGCTCCACAGCGCTGTTTACGGCAACCTGAAATATGGGATAAGTCAGCAGCCAGTTGTCGTCCTCTGTTTCACCAAAATAGGGCAGTATTACAGTGTTTTTTCCGTTTTCCATTCTCAAAACGGCACAGTCACTGACTGTCCCCCGAAACATTGCCAGACGGTTATCGATAAACAGAGCCTTGGAATCGTGAAAAGAGCGGTTAATGTCCTCCGGCATCACATAAGTGTCCTTCAGGAACTGCTCAAACTTGTCAAACACTACCGGCCACACCTGTTCATCCAATGCCGTGGTGCCGTCCACCGTCTCACTCTCATACTGCATGCGCCAGCTTGTCCCCTCCAGGCTCATCAATTCGGGGATGGCACATCCCTGCATCGCCTCCAGGCAACTGTAATCCTCCGCATAATCATTATAAAAGCCGCCTATCCCATTTTCTTCAAATATTCGACAGGCATCCGCAAACTCTCTGTAATTTGTGGGAATCGGGACGTTATATGCATCAAACACATCCTGATTGGCAATGATTCCGTCCAACTCCGCACACATCGGCAGCCATTTTATAGCATTGTCCGTATCCCGGTTATTCTCAATATAGGAGGTATAGAACGTACCGACAAGCTCTGTTCCGCTCAAATCCATGAGTCTCTCCTTCAGCCCGGCTGCATTGTTGAGAGAAAAGCGGCGACAGGTGAGAATATCCGGCAATTCTCCCCTCTCCTCAAGATAGCTGTAAAAATCCATGGTATTATAGCCAACCACAAACTCAAAATTTATATCCGGGAACTTTTCTTCCAGCCATGGTGTCAGTTCCTTCGTCATGGAAAAATCCCATAAATACATAGTGATTGAATTGCTCTCATTGTCCTCATGCTCCCCTCTTCCGCATGCCGGCAGGCACCCCAGCAACATCATCACCACAAAAATCGCAATAATCCTTTTTCTCATGCATTTCCCCTCTTATATACAAGATGCTCCCCTTTTCGACAGCTTTCTTCCACTAAATATATCATAAATATATATTTCGGAAAACAACATTTCATCGCGCTGTAACAAATCACTTGCGGTGCTATATTCCAAATGTTATACTCAATATCATGAAAACATTAAAAAATCTGAAAAACAAGAAACTTTTTTTATTTGATATCGACGGCACTCTGGCGGTGGGTGATACTCTGTACGAGGGAAGTGTCGAGCTTCTTTCCTACATTGAATCCATCGGCGGCAAAGCTTACTACATCACCAACAACTCCACGAAAAGCGGCTTGGATTACGTAAAAAAGTTTCGCAACGCCTTTGGCCTGGAGACTGCGGAGGAGCAATTTATCACCTCCGGCTACATGACCCTCCGCTTTCTGAAACAGCATTACGAAAATCAAAAGATATTTGTGCTGGGAACAACCTCCTTCGTGGCAGAACTGAAAAAGAACGGTCTGCAGGTGACCGAAATTGCAGAAGACAATATTGAATGCGTGGTTGTAGCCTATGACAGTGAACTGACCTACGAAAAGTTGATTCAGGTGTCTAAGGTTCTGCTGACCACCGACGCACCTTTTTATGCCACCAACCCCGATTTGCGCTGTCCTATCGACTTCGGCTTTATTCCTGACTGCGGCGCAATCTGCGACATGATTACCGCCACCACGGGCAAAAAGCCCATATATCTGGGAAAGCCAAGCAAAGAGGTTGTGGAATTATGTCTGAATTTGTCCGGCTTTACCCGCGAGGAAACGCTGGTGGTGGGCGACAGGCTTTACACCGATATCGCCTGCGGCATCAATGGCGGCGTGGACACCTGCGTTGTCTTTACCGGAGAAGCACAGCCCTCCGACATGAAGAACACTCCATATCCGGCAGATTACGAGTTCAGGAATATAAAAGAGCTCCTGATGCACTGCACCGGAGCCCTATAAATTTTATTCATGAATTGCTTTTTCAATAATACCGAAGCCCAGAGGATAGGGTCCGGTGTGAACACCTATGGTGGCGCCAATCTGATAAGTGGGAATTTCCTTTATGTCAAAGCCCCTGCTGTGCAATACCTCCAACGCATGGTCACGATATTCCTTTCCCTCTTCGATATCATACCCAAACCCCACTGCAATGCTGAAACAGTCAGGCGACATTTTGCTGCTGCCGATATAGTCAAGAAGCAGTTCCAGCGCTTTCTCTGTAGTTTTCTTTCTGCTACGGCCGATACCGGAGGGATAAATCTCACCGTTCTTCAGCGTAATAACAGGACGGATGCCAAGCACGCTTCCCGCCACAGCCGTAACCTTGCCGATGCGCCCGCCATGCTTTAAGTACTCCATGTCGCCTATCGTAAAAAAGATTCTTCCGGTACCCTTGATCTGTTCCAAGCGTGTCACCGCATCCCGGTATCCGGTTCCCGCATCCCGCAGTTTTACAGCCTCCAGCACATAAAGTCCCTGCAATACCGTGTTGATGCCGGAGTCGATAATCGTAATCTCTGCCCCGGGATAATCCTCCAACACAAGCTCCCTTGCGTTTATGGCAGACTGCATGGAACCGCTGAATTTTGTGGTTATGCAGATACAGATAACCGGCATGTTCGACCGGGCATAGGGCTGAAATACATCCACATAATCCTGCGTCGAGGGCATGGAAGACTTGGGATATACCCCCTTCCGGTCAACCATCTGCTGATAGAAATCTCTGACCCCGATATCCGCATTCTCCTTCAGATAATGCTCATCATCAAAGGACACATAAAACGGAACTACTGTGATATTCTTTTCTTCTGCCAGCTCCACGGGCAAATCGCAGGAACCGTCACTGATTATATGGAACGCTTCACTCATATACAAACTTACCTTTCGTAATAAATCATAATGTTTTAGCCATGTACACGATACCACGTCCACACAAAAATAGCAACTGATTTGAAGGGCAAAAATCACATTTTATAGTTTTTTAATCTTTTATTCATAGTTTTGAATACTACTTTCAATTTAACGTATCACGATATACACGCAGTACATTTCCATAAAAGATTTTTTCCAGCTGTCCCTCCGTGAATCCCGCCTTTTTCAATGCATTCCAAAGCTTCTCCATGCTCTGCACCCCGGGAAGTTCCTCATGGGTATCTATCCCGTCAAAGTCACTTCCCAATCCCAGGACCTCTATTCCGCCTACGTCTGTAATATGCTTTGCATGGCGCACCACAGCCGCCACTGTACCGGGATTTCTCTGTCCCAAGGGAACCTCCTCCAGAAAATCGGCACAATAGTTCAGTCCCATGACACCACCCCGCTCTGCCAGCTTCCGAATCATGTCGTCCGTTATGTTCCGCACACATGGGCAGACAGCTCTGGCATCGGAATGGCTTGCCACAAAAGGCTTCTTTGTTGCCTCCAGCACATCATAAAAACCGGCATCCGAGAGATGGGATACATCGGGAATCATACCCAGCCTTTCCATCTCCGCCATAAACTCCCTTCCTTTCTCCGTCAGTCCGTCCCTCTCATTCGCCGTGTGAAAATAAGCTTCAAAGGCTCTCTGGGATTCTCCGGCGTGCTTTCCCAGCTCTCTGTCAAAATTGGGACTTCCCAGCTCGTTAGGAAAGTTCCAGGTCAGCGTTAGCATCCGCACCCCCATATCGTAGAGCCGCCTCAGCCTTTTCATGTCGCCTCCGCAGACAGCTCCCTCCTCCACTGTCAGCATGGCAGACAGCTTTCCTTCTGCCCGGTTCCTTTCAATATCCGAAAAACGAAGCACCGGCGCAATCAAATCGCTGTTCTTTCCCAGTTCTTCCCGGTATAATTCATACAGCCTGCGCACTCGTTCCCAGGGATCTCCGTCCCGGTCCAGTTCCACGAACAGGGCAAAGTTCTGGAGCAGATATTCCCCCTGCTTCATGCGCAACAGGTCCAGATGTCCGGTGTTTTCTCTCAAGGTTTCCTCTTTTCCTTCGACCCGCAGGTTAAGAAGTCTGCTGATGGTATCGCAGTGCATGTCGATGACTTTCATCTGTTTTCCCCTTTCTGCTATAATTTGACCTGAATTTCAGTTACCTGCGCCGCCGGGCACAGATGCAACAGGAGGAGTACCTTCCGATACTCCTCCTGTACTTGTACTAATATATTCGCAAACCTCAAAATCTTTCCTTTGCGTTTATTTCTCTTTTTCCTTGTTCATCACCGCAAAATTTACGCCGGTGTCATCGGGCTTTTCCTCATCAAAGACGTAATCTTTTCCGGGAAGTACAGCGTTGAGGATAATGCCTACCAGAGCGCCTACAGCCAGACCGGAGAGGCTGATGGTAACAGAACCAACAGCGAAGGAAATAGCACCTGCTGCACTGAACTTGATACCGATAGCCAGTACCAGAATCAATGCTGCAATAATAACATTGCGGCTCTTGGAGAAGTCGCAGTGAGACTCAACCAGATTACGTACACCTACTGCGGAAATCATACCGTAGAGCACCAGGGATACGCCTCCCACAGTTGCGGCGGGCATACAACCGATGATTGCCGCAAACTTGGGGCAGAAGGAGAACAAAATTGCAAAGCAGGCTGCCACACGGATCACCAGAGGGTCATATACCTTGGTCAGGGAAAGCACACCTGTGTTCTCGCCGTAGGTTGTATTGGCAGGTGCACCGAACAATGCAGCCAGGATGGTAGCAAGTCCGTCGCCAAGCATTGTCCTGTGAAGTCCGGGTTCCTTAATAAAGTTCTTTCCGACCGTGGAGGAAATGGCAGAAACATCACCGATATGCTCCACAATGGTAGCCAGTGCGATAGGCATAATGGTAATTACAGAAGTAATCAGCAGAGAAACATTTCCGTCCTTGAATGCCCAGAATACCGTACTGTCAAAATGAACGGGGAGACCAACCCAAGCTGCATCAGCTACAGATGAGAAGTCCACACGTCCCATGACAGCTGCCAGCAGATAGGAGCCGATTACACCGATGATAATGGGTACAATCTTTATCATGCCCTTGCCCCAGATATTGCAGACAATAATCAAAACAATGGCAACAAGCGCAATCAGCCAGTCGGAAGAACAGCTGTCAATGGCAGACTGTGAAAGAGTCAGACCGATGGCAATGATAATAGGGCCCGTTACGATAGGCGGGAAGAACTTCATTACCTTGCCGGTACCGAACAGCTTAATCAAAAGTGCAAGCAAAAGATACAGCAGTCCTGCACAGGCTACGCCGAAGCAGGCATAAGGTAAAAGTTCAGGTTCCTTGTTGGGAGCAATGGCGAAGTAACCGCCTAAGAATGCGAAAGAGGAACCCAGGAATGCAGGTACCTTTCTCTTTGTCAGGAAATGGAACAACAGTGTTCCCAGACCTGCAAACAATAGTGTTGTGGATACGTCAAGTCCCGTCAGAATGGGAACCAGAATCGTGGCGCCGAACATTGCAAACATATGCTGCAGGCCCAGCACCGCTACCTTGGGCGCGCCAAGGGTTTTGGCCCCCCGTAAGCCCTGAGGTTATTGTCCCCAAGGTAATTTACAGGTTCTATTTCGCACAATGAGGCCGTATTCACGGCCTCATTGCACTTTCTATTCCATAATAGTATGTCCGTAAACATGAGTCAAGAAAAAATACAGGGTAACAGATGTTTTTTATTGCCGCTCCTCAAGATACAACCCAACGATGTAGAGAAAATGATTGGACCCATCCTAAGACGGATAGCCGATATAATTGATACCCTCTCCGTAATAAGTTCAATATATGGCATGCTGCTTGAGAAAATCCTTCCAAATCTGAATATACTGTGCTTTCAGGTGGACACCGTCAAAGGTGTAGGATTCCACCATGCCTCCCGTCTCATCGCAAATCAGAGGATTTACATCCAGATAGAAAATCTTCCGGTTGTCCGCCAGCTTTTCCAGTTCTTCATTTCGGGCAATAATCCCCTCATTGTTGATGTAATCGCCCTGATTCGAGCGCTCCGTCGTCACCTTCATAATTGCCTGAATATAGATGACGGCATCGGGCTGCAGCTCCTGTAAATGCTCCAACACTTCCCTATACTTCTCAGTAAAGGTTTCCACGGTTCCCGTTCCCATCTCATTGATACCAATCATCAGGTAAATTTTGGCGAAGGAATTCTGCTGAAGAGCTTCCTCCACGGTAATCTTCTTTTTCTGCCCCGGCACCTGTACAATATCCGAATCAAACAATTTGTATACCGTCAGCCCCGTGGATGCATAAAAAGTGGATACATTTTCCAGTCCCCCGTACTCATACATTCCCACGGTTCGGGAATCTCCGATGAACACCGCATCGGCAAAATAATCATCCTCCACCGTGGTGTAAACCGGTTCTGCCGCTTCTTCTCCGGCTGCTGTCGTCTCCTGGCCGGGCTGCCCCGGCACTGTTTCCGATTGCCCGGCGCTGTTTCCGGTCTGTCCCTCTTCCGCATCGGACTGTCCCGGTTCCATCCCCGGCTCCGTACCGGACTGCACCGGTTCCGCAGCCTCCTGTTCCGGCATACTATCGCTGCCCGCTGAAGCACCGTTCCCCGATTCTTCCGTTACGTAATCCCCATTCTTTCCCGAAAGCTCCAGATATAAAGCCTTGACCTGCTCCAATGGCTTGGCGTACACCTGCCATTTGTCCACACAGCTTAAATACAGAAAGCCTGCTGCCGCCATCAATATCAGATAAGACCATTTCTTCCAAAATTTCAATTCAAAATCAATTCCTTTCCGTTTCCGGCT